>NZ_CP066307.1 GCF_016406145.1 Pseudomonas putida | reverse complement strand
TTCCCGGCCGGCGGCCGCGAGAACCGGCTATGTCGTGCTACGCATCGAGCCAGGCGGCCACGGCCGCCCGTCTCGCCCCTGGCGGGCTTCCAGCGCCTTCCCGACGCTCACCGGGCCGGTGGCCCTCGCCGCTAGGCTACGAGGCCCTGGCGGGCCTTTCTGGCCCCTTCTCGGGGCCATAGAGGGCCGGCGCTGCCTGGTCGGCCTTGTGGGCTTCCGCGCCGACAATCCCACCACTGCGCAGATCGACGACGGGCTGGTAGTGCAGTTCAAGCTGCCCGCGCTCGACCGCTTGGGGTCGTTTGCGGGAGGGGGCGGAATCCTACGCTAAGGCTTTGGCCAGCGATATTCTCCGGTGAGATTGATGTGTTCCCATCCGAGCGGCGAAACATGGGCCAAGAGATCGGGCGATAGCAGCTTTCCATCGCGTTTCTGGTTTGCAACGACCTCGCCGAGCTTCATGGTGTTCCAGAAGATGATGATGGCGGCGAGCAGATTCATGCCGGCGATGCGGTAATGCTGGCCTTCGGCGGAACGGTCGCGGATTTCACCGCGGCGGTGGAAGCTGATTGCCCGCTTCAGCGCATGATGAGCTTCGCCTTTGTTGAGCCCGATCTGGGCACGCCGTTGGAGTTCGGCATCCAGAATCCAGTCGATCATGAACAGGGTGCGCTCGACGCGACCGACTTCCCGCAGGGCTGTCGCGAGCTCGTTCTGCCGCGGATAGGAGGCGAGTTTCCGCAGAATCTGGCTTGGCGCGACGGTCCCGGCAGCAATGGTGGCGGCGATGCGCAGGGTGTCGGGCCAATTGCGCTCGATCATGGCTTGGTTGACCTTTCCGCCGATCAACGCTCGCAGGTGCGCCGGGGCGGCCGACGGATTGAACGCGTAGAGCCGTTTGGATGGCAGGTCGCGGATGCGCGGAGCGAACCGGTAGCCGAGAATGGCACATGCGGCAAAGACGTGATCGGTGAAGCCGCCCGTGTCGGTGAACTGCTCGCGGATATGGCGTCCAGCATCGTTCATCAGCAGGCCATCGAGGATGTAAGGCGCTTCGCTTGCCGTTGCAGGAATCACCTGGGTTGCGAACGGCGCATATTGGTCGGAGACGTGGCTATAGGCTTTCAGGCCCGGGGTATTGCCATATTTCGCGTTGACCAGGTTCATGGCCTCACCTTGCTCTGTAGCGACGAAGAACTGTCCGTCGCTCGAAGCCGACGTGCCCATGCCCCAGAACCGGGCCATGGGTAACGCTGCCTGTGCCTCGACCACCATGGCCAGCGCCCGGTCATAGGCTTCGCCCTCGACATGCCACCGTCCAATGCGGATCAATTCCCAGAAGGTGTGGGTGTTTGTCGCATCCGCCATTTTGCGCAAGCCGAGGTTGATCCCTTCCGCCAAGATAACGTTCATTAGCCCGATCCGGTCAGCGCAGGGTGCTCCTGTGCGCAGATGGGTGAACGCTTCGGTGAAGCCGGTCGCCGCATCCACCTCCAGCAGGAGATCGGTGATGCGCGTGGGCGGGATCTGCTTGTAGAGATCGAGCACCAGATCTTCGGCGCCTGTCGGCGCGGCGGCTTCGAGTTTCTCGATATGCAGAACGCCGTTTTCAATCGACCCGCCCGGGATCGTGCCTGCGCGAGCGGCACGGCCAAGCTCGCGCAACCGCATGTCGAGGCGAGCTTGCCGGTCTGCCAGCCATTCCTCCGGCCGCAATGGCACAGCGAGACGACCGCCTTCCGCGATGGCTTGTGCCGGAACGAGTGCGTGTTTCAGATCGCCATAGCGCCGGGACCTAGTAAGCCAGACATCTCCGGAGCGGAACGCATCGCGCAGATGGAACAGCACCGCGATCTCCCATAGGCGAGCGTCGCCAGCCCTCTGGGCCCGAAGGTGGCGATGCCATTTCGAGCTGGGCCGCAAGAAGCTGGTCATCGCGGCATCGTTCAAACCGGTACGAAGGGCCGTCACCGCTTCCAGAAGCGGCAGTGCAACGGGCGCAGCTCGCAGATCGAGCAGGCGCAACATGCGTGGAGCGTATCGGCGGAAGCGGTGATAACCGTCGAGCACATGGTTGAGCGGATCGTCGGCCATGGTGGCGGTGAGCCTGGTTGCCATTGCAACAAGGGTTTTGAAGCCGTCCCACCCTGATCCGCTCGCGATGACGTCGCCCAGCGGCTGGCCATCATCCTGTGCATCGACCAGGGCGCCCCCGATCTCGGCGAAGGATTTCAGGGTGTCACGCACCACCCCCGCTTCGTCTGCGACCTTTGCATGGCAAATACGCTCCGAAGCACGGTAGAGACGGCCGACGATCCGGTCGTGGGTTTCGACCACTGCGTCGGCCAACATCGCCTGCCATTCCGAGACGCAAACAGCCAAGATCGCAAGCCGCCTGTCCTCCGGGAGATCGCGCATGCCGTCGGCATAATACCGTTCACCCTGCCTGCGCAGACGAGTCACCCGATGGGCAGGAACGCCGGCAAGCAGATCCTCGGGGAGATCGACGCGTTGCAGATATTCGAGCCGGTCGAGCAGCCGGTTGGCCGACGAAGAGTTCGAGCCAGGCTCGAACTGGCGCAGCCACACAAAACGGGTCACCCGATCATCAGCCGTCTCCTCGAGCAATGCCAGCAACTGTTCTCGGATCGACATAGGCAGACGAATGGCGATCCTCGTCTCGATGCGTCGCTCGGCATCGACGAGAGCCGCGGCACAAAGCCGCTCGATCGTGGATGTCGCGGGAAGGACAGTGCGGGTGCGTCGGCACTCGGCTACGAAGCGACGGGCGATATCCTCGTTCGACACCGCCATCTCGGCTTCTCGGAACAACCATTCCTTCAGCTCGCTCGCACCACGTCCGGAGAAGGTGCGGAAGCCGTAGAGCCCCCGTAACTCGGCAAGATGCTCGTGCCGTGTTTCCTCGCGGGCAGCATAGTCTACGAGATCGTCGGCACCCAGGCCAAGCTGCGCTCCGATAAATTCGATGACCTCTGCAGGGATCAGTTCGCCTGGAGCCAGCACCCGGCCGGGATAGCGCAGGACACACAATTGCAGGGCGAAGCCGAACCTGTTGTGAGCGCGCCGACGCAGCCTGATATGCCCAAGGTCTTCATCACTCAGCGTATAGTGCTTGAGCAAATCCGTCTGTGAAGTCGGCAAGCGCAACAGCGCGTCTTTCTGCCGATCGGTTAGAGTGACGCGACGCGGCATACATGTTCCTTTTTCAAAATCTGATAGCGTTCAAGACGCTTTGTTTATGAAGCTGGTTGAGATACATTTCCAGAGGTCAATGCAATCGTGGCCGAAGCGCCGCCTCAAACCAACGTATACGTGACGGGTGAAAAGGTGCTGATCGGCTACATGCGGGTATCGAAGGCGGACGGATCCCAGTCCACCAATTTGCAACGCGATGCGCTCATCGCCGCTGGTGTGAGCCTTGCGCACCTTTACGAGGATCTGGCCTCGGGCAGGCGCGATGATCGCCCAGGGTTGGCTGCTTGCCTGAAGGCGCTTCGTGAAGGGGACACGCTGATCGTGTGGAAGCTCGATCGGCTTGGCCGTGATCTGCGCCACCTGATCAACACCGTGCACGACCTAACTGCGCGTAGCGTGGGCCTGAAGGTCCTGACCGGTCACGGTGCGGCGGTCGACACGACGACTGCCGCCGGCAAGCTTGTGTTCGGTATTTTTGCCGCGCTGGCCGAGTTCGAGCGTGAGTTGATTTCCGAGCGAACAGTCGCTGGACTTATCTCGGCGCGCGCTCGCGGCAGGAAAGGGGGGCGCCCCTTCAAGATGACCGCCGCCAAGCTACGCCTGGCGATGGCCAGCATGGGGCAACCGGAAACCAAGGTGGGCGATCTCTGCGAAGAACTCGGGATTACCCGGCAGACGCTCTACCGGCACGTGTCGCCCAAGGGCGAACTGCGGCCAGACGGCGTAAAGCTGCTCTCCCTCGGTTCAGCCGCATAAATGGAGGCGACCTGGAACGGGGCGCTGTTCAGTGCGGCAACGATCCGATTACCGGTGTCGACCCAGAGCAGCCGTAGAGCTTTTGGGAAAGCTGTCGTTCAACACCTGAATTAAGCCGCGCCGCGAAGCGGCGTCGGCTTGAAGGCTGTAATGGACTCTCCCCGCACCGCGTTTCTTCTATAAGACCGAGGTGTCTGTTTGCTGGGAGAGTGGCAATGAAGCGCATAGCAGTCGATTTGGCCAAGTCCGTTTACCAGGTTGCCGAAAGTATCCATGTCGGCCGGGTGGATCGTCGCAGACGGCTCGATCCGGAGGCATTCCGGCGATATGTACAGGAGCAGCCGGAGCCTGTCGAGTGGGTGATGGAAGCCTGCGGTACGGCGCATTACTGGGGGCGGGTGGCGCAGGCGCTGGGTCATCGGGTGGTGCTGTTGCACCCGCGCTACGTACGGCCGTATCGCCGGCGCAACAAGACCGACCGTAACGACTGCGATGCCATCCTCGAAGCGGCGCGTTGTGCCGACATGCACCCGGTGCCGGTGAAAAGCCATGAGCAGCAGCAAGTGCAGCAGCTGCATAACCTGCGCGAGGCCTGGAAAAAGACCCGGGTGCAGCACATCAACTTGCTGCGCGGCATCCTGCGCGAACTGGGCGTGGCGGCGCCGAGTAGCACCCAGGCCTTTCTACGCCAGGCCTGCGAGCTGATCGAACGTGCCGAAGTTTGCGCCCTGCGCGGCGCGCTGCAGATGGTGCTGGCCGAAATCAGCCTGTGCGAACAGGCGATGCGCGACAGCGAAGAACAACTGGCGCGCTGGCATGCCGACGATGACATCGTGCACAAACTCGACGAAGTCAGCGGTATCGGGCTGCTCACCGCCAGCGCCCTGAAAACTGCCGTCGGCAAACCCGAACGCTTCGCCAGCGGCCGACACCTGAGCGCCTGGCTCGGCATGACCCCCAACGAATACAGCAGCGGCGAACGGCGCAGACTCGGGTGCATCAGCTGCAAAGGCAACACCTACGTGCGCACCCTGCTGATCCACGGCGCCCGCGCGGCGCTGCTGGCCGCCAAGCGCTGCCAGACGCGAACGCCCGAGCGCCTGACCCAGTTGCAGCGCTGGTCCCTGCAAACGGCCGAACGTATCGGCCACAACAAGGCGGCCGTGGCGTTAGCGAACAAACTGGTGAGGATCTGCTGGGCAGTGTGGTGCCATGAGCGACGTTTCAGCGGCGACTGGCAGAGTGCAAGGCCCGCCTGACGGCGGGGGTAATCAGCAAGACGAGGTGAACTTCCTGCGGTTGTGGTGAGAAGCGAGACTGTCGGAACAGGCGAGTCCTGCAGCGGAACAAGGCCGATAACAATCATGATCCTCGGGATCGTTTGAACGCTTGGCCCCCGCTGCGCGAACTACAGAATGGCCCGGGCACTAGCCCACGCAAGGCCGGATATGCGATTGCAACCGCGCTGACGACAGGATCGAAAAAAGCTTTCCTCACTGCTTGTGGGGAGAGTCCATATGTGAATTGTTAGATGCCAGCCCGATCAATGTGCGCTGACCTTGGATAGCAGATTTAGAACGGCGACGCCACTAACGATAAGTCCCATGCCAACGAACGCCCACAAGTCTAGTTTCTGGCCATGGAAGATCCAAGCGATAGCTGCCACAAGTACGATGCCGAGGCCAGCCCAAACAGCATAAGCAATGCCGACCGGGATGGACTTGAGTGCGAGAGAGAGGAAATAGAACGCAAGCCCGTAGCCAGCCACAACTACAACAGAAGGAACTAACTTGGTGAATCCATGGCTGGACTTCAGTGCGGAAGTTGCGACGACCTCACCAAATATTGCAATAGCCAGAAAGAGCCAGTTCTTCACGTGCAATCTCCTCTACGGTATGAAGGAGAAATAGTGGTGGCTATGAGTTGCCAAAAACAGTCTTGCGGCTGTCGATTTTCTGTGAGCATACGCAACGCCAAATCTGGCATCTAACACCTGAGTTAAGCCGCGCCGCGAAGCGGCGTCGGCTTGGACGAATTGTTAGGCCGCATATCGCGACCTGAAAGCGGCACGCAAGACCTCAACCTTTTCCGCCCCGAGTGAGGTGCATGCGAGCCTGTAGGACTCTATGTGCTTTGTAGGCCAGTCCACTGGTGGTACTTCATCGGCATAGTAAAAGTAATCCCAGATGATCGCCTCCCAGCTGTTACAACGGACTGGCCGCCCGGCGATGACGCCCTCAGCCGCCTCTGGGCACGAGCCCTGCGGAGCCTCCGCGATTTCATACGCTTCGTCTGCCCACCAAGCAGGTTCGCAGTCAAGTAACTCATCCCCGATCTCCGCTAAGAATCCATAGTCCAACTCCTCCATGACGCGCCCGCCGAGCATTTCAACTATTGCCTCGAGCTCGCCGCGCCTCTCGCCGGGAAACGTCAGATCAATATCATCGTGCTTGCGTGTTACACGCCCTAGCCGTGCATCGATCGCCCAGCCCCCACCGATCCAGAGCGGCAGATTTCGCTCATCTGCCGCAGCTAGAATTTTGTGTATCAATGTGACCTGCGTTGTGTCCATGCGGCCTAACTTTGTTTTAGGGCGACTGCCCTGCTGCGTAACATCGTTGCTGCTCCATAACATCAAACATCGACCCACGGCGTAACGCGCTTGCTGCTTGGATGCCCGAGGCATAGACTGTACAAAAAAACAGTCATAACAAGCCATGAAAACCGCCACTGCGCCGTTACCACCGCTGCGTTCGGTCAAGGTTCTGGACCAGTTGCGTGAGCGCATACGCTACTTGCATTACAGCTTACGAACCGAACAGGCTTATGTCCACTGGGTTCGTGCCTTCATCCGTTTCCACGGTGTGCGTCACCCGGCAACCTTGGGCAGCAGCGAAGTCGAGGCATTTCTGTCCTGGCTGGCGAACGAGCGCAAGGTTTCGGTCTCCACGCATCGTCAGGCATTGGCGGCCTTGCTGTTCTTCTACGGCAAGGTGCTGTGCACGGATCTGCCCTGGCTTCAGGAGATCGGAAGACCTCGGCCGTCGCGGCGCTTGCCGGTGGTGCTGACCCCGGATGAAGTGGTTCGCATCCTCGGTTTTCTGGAAGGCGAGCATCGTTTGTTCGCCCAGCTTCTGTATGGAACGGGCATGCGGATCAGTGAGGGTTTGCAACTGCGGGTCAAGGATCTGGATTTCGATCACGGCACGATCATCGTGCGGGAGGGCAAGGGCTCCAAGGATCGGGCCTTGATGTTACCCGAGAGCTTGGCACCCAGCCTGCGCGAGCAGCTGTCGCGTGCACGGGCATGGTGGCTGAAGGACCAGGCCGAGGGCCGCAGCGGCGTTGCGCTTCCCGACGCCCTTGAGCGGAAGTATCCGCGCGCCGGGCATTCCTGGCCGTGGTTCTGGGTTTTTGCGCAGCACACGCATTCGACCGATCCACGGAGCGGTGTCGTGCGTCGCCATCACATGTATGACCAGACCTTTCAGCGCGCCTTCAAACGTGCCGTAGAACAAGCAGGCATCACGAAGCCCGCCACACCGCACACCCTCCGCCACTCGTTCGCGACGGCCTTGCTCCGCAGCGGTTACGACATTCGAACCGTGCAGGATCTGCTCGGCCATTCCGACGTCTCTACGACGATGATTTACACGCATGTGCTGAAAGTTGGCGGTGCCGGAGTGCGCTCACCGCTTGATGCGCTGCCGCCCCTCACTAGTGAGAGGTAGGGCAGCGCAAGTCAATCCTGGCGGATTCACTACCCCTGCGCGAAGGCCATCGGTGCCGCATCGAACGGCCGGTTGCGGAAAGTCCTCCCTGCGTCCGCTGATGGCCGGCAGCAGCCCGTCGTTGCCTGATGGATCCAACCCCTCCGCTGCTATAGTGCAGTCGGCTTCTGACGTTCAGTGCAGCCGTCTTCTGAAAACGACAGACGATCATCAAGGTGATGAGTACGTACTTGGAATACGGTGAGCAACACAAGGCATACAAGCGCCCACATCCAAACACTTACTTTCCGTGTTCGGCCCAGCCAGTTTTTAGCCATCAAATACATTAGAAGCCTCGTTAAATCAGACTGACGCCACGAGCCGTGATGGTTTCAACCCGACTCGGCGCGGCTGGCACAGGTGATACACAACGGCGTGGCCGGATCGAACTCCAGACGGCCCGAGGCGATCAACTCGCCGCATTGGTTACACCAGCCATAGTCGCCCTCGTGCCAGCGCTTGAGGGCCAGTTGGAGACGGACACGTTCATGCCGTGCACGACTGCGGATCGCATCGTTCATCGCTTGTTGCTGGAGTGCGTCCATTCTCGATAGACGCCCCACCTTGCTTTGATCCAGCTCTACCGATTGCGAGCGAGACTCAGCGTCTCCCAGCAATCGATCCAGCTCGGCAGCCCGCTGTTCCAGTAGGGTCTTGAAATGGGCAAGATCGAGGGCGTCGTCCAGGCTCATTAGCGCAGCAGTAACAGCGGACTGGTGGTGGTACGGAGCATGCTGGTAGTGGTGCTGCCGACCAGGAACTGCCGGATACGTGAGTGTCCATAAGCCCCCATCACTAGCAGATCGATGCCATGCTCTTTCTGATAGGCGTGCAGGGTACGTTCTATTTCACCGCTCCGAGTCTCAGCGCGAACGGTAAATCCGGCGTTGATCAGCACTTTCTGCGCCCAGTCCAGCTGCGCGGACGCTTCGTCGTTCACGGGCCCAACCATGACCAGATGGATCGGCAGCCCCTTCAGCAGCGGGCTGGCTGCCAGCATCTCCACACCCTTGCGGGTTGTAGCGCCGCCATCGAATGCCAGCATCGCGCTCTTGGGCTTTTGGAAGTTGGCCGGGGTGACCAGGATTGGCCGGTGCATGATACGAATAACGCTTTCCAGCTGGCTTCCGACATGCTGACTCAGACCGCCACTAGACTCGCCCTGGCGACCGATAACCAGCAAGCGCGTTTCACTTTGCAGCTCTTGCAAGCTCTCCAGTAAATCGCCATGTCGCTGCTTGGACTCCGGTGCGCGCACACCATCATTCACGGCCCGTTCTTTCGCGGCTGCAAGCATGATTCGCCCTTGTTCAAGGGCCAACTTGCCGCGCTGTTCATCCAGGGAAGCAAGCTCATCAAGCAGGTGCTCGCGGCTGCCAAGGCCAATGTTGCCACTCAAATCTGCTGCAACCGGATACTGGCGCTGATCCAGCACATGCAGGAAGGTCAGCGGCGCTTCCAGGCTCAGACTGGCCCAGGCCGCGTAGTCGCAAACAGCTGGAGCCGAGGTGGAACCGTCGATACAGGCAATTACGTGGGTCATTGTTGTTCTCCTTCTCAGTGGCCCATGAGTTGATCAATGGCGTCAGGTTTATCGTGAACACCAAAGCGATCCACGATAGTGGCGCTGGCCTCGTTTAAGCCCAGCACTTCGACTTCAGTACCTTCACGGCGGAACTTAATGACTACCTTGTCCAGGGCTGCAACAGCGGTGATATCCCAGAAGTGTGCACGATTCAGGTCGATGGTTACCTTGTTCAGGGCTTCCTTGAAGTCGAAGGCTGCGACGAACTTGTCAGCCGAGCTGAAGAACACCTGACCGGTGACGTTATAGCTACGATGCTCGCCGGCTTCGTCCAGCGAAGAACTGATCGCCATGTAATGGCCAACCTTGTTGGCGAAGAACATCGCAGCCAGTAGCACGCCGGCTAACACGCCGAAGGCCAGGTTGTGGGTGGCCACCACGACCACCACGGTGACGACCATGACAATGTTGGTCGACAACGGATGCTTCTTCAGGTTGCGCAGCGAATCCCAACTGAAGGTGCCGATGGACACCATGATCATCACTGCCACCAGCGCAGCCATTGGGATCTGCTTCAGCCAGTCGCCGAGGAAAACCACCATCAGCAGCAGAAATACGCCTGCGGCAAGAGACGACAGGCGAGAACGACCGCCGGATTTCACGTTAATGATCGACTGACCAATCATCGCGCAGCCAGCCATACCGCCGATCAGACCCGAAGCAATGTTGGCCACGCCCTGGCCCTTGCACTCGCGGTTCTTGTCACTCGGGGTGTCGGTCAGGTCGTCGACAATGGTCGCGGTCATCATCGACTCCAACAGACCGACCACAGCCAGTGCTGCCGAATAAGGAAAGATGATGGCCAGCGTCTCGAATGTCAGCGGCACATCAGGCCAGAGGAAGATCGGTAGCGTATCCGGCAGTTCACCCATATCACCGACCGTGCGGATATCCAGACCAACCGACATGGCGACGGCGGTCAGCACGATGATGCACACCAGCGGCGATGGGATGAGCTTGCCGATCTTGGGGACATAGGGGAACAGATAGATGATGCCGAGGCCTGCGGCTGTCATGGCGTAGACGTGCCAGGTGACATTAGTCAGCTCGGGCAGCTGAGCCATGAAAATCAGGATCGCCAGTGCATTGACAAAACCGGTCACCACCGAGCGCGAGACGAAGCGCATCAGCGATCCGAGCTTCAGGTAGCCAGCAGCAATTTGTAGCACGCCACATAGCAGCGTGGCGGCCAGCAGATATTCAAGACCATGGTTCTTGACCAGAGTCACCATCAGCAGTGCCATGGCACCCGTTGCGGCCGAAATCATGCCTGGGCGGCCACCGACAAAGGCGATCACCACAGCGATACAGAAAGAGGCGTAAAGGCCGACCTTAGGGTCAACGCCAGCAATGATCGAGAAGGCGATGGCTTCAGGGATTAGGGCCAGTGCGACCACAAGACCGGCGAGGATGTCGCCACGGATGTTGGATAACCAGGTTTGTTTTAACGAGTGGAGCATCAGAATTCCCAAGGCAATGGATCGCGCAGCACAGCATGGCGCAGGCCAAGTGCAGCTGGTCGATACGAGGTCAAATGTCGGATGTAGAGGAGCTGTGGCGGGTGTTAAAACCTAAAGCACAGCAGAAAGCGACCGCTGGCAGAGCAAGCAGTCACAGATGATGCGGGGGGGCGAAGCGCTATGGCGGCGTAGGCAGCCAGATCATGTTTTGCAGGGTAAGCATGAGGTCTTATCGAGTGTCTTTAGTAACTCAATGGCCGCAACAGTCTACAGGAAGAGGGCAATTTCTGCGAGTCACCCCCGGACTAGGGCGTCCTGTTTGGATGTCAGCCTGAGCTATGCCTCAATCTGACGGTAGCGAGTCGCAGGCGTTCGGATCGGCATCGGTTTCGTTCCCTGTCTTGGCACGCGCTTCGAAGCGTTGATAACACTCCAACCCGCAGAAGTGCTCGACGTATTCCGCGCCTTCCGGGGTGAAGGCGGCATCGAGCGGGATTTCCTTGCAGCACACGCAGCAACTGGTGGTGGTCGAGTCACTTGCATTCATGGTGGCACCCCTCCATTGACTGACGAAGACGGCGAATGCCGCCGCCGGCATTGGCTTCGCGAACAGGAAGCCTTGTCCTGTGTCGCAGTCCGCTTGTCGCAATAGATCAAGACTCGCCGATGTTTCCACGCCTTCAGCCACCACATCCATGCCCAGCCCGTGCGCAAGCTGAATCACGGTGTGCACGATGGTTTGGTCGCGGCGGTCGTTGGCGAGCCCGGCGACAAACGATTGGTCGATCTTGAGCGTGCTGATTGGGCAGCACTTCAGATGTTGCAGACAGGAATACCCCGTCCCGAAGTCATCGGCGGCGAAGCGCACACCGATCTGCCGCAAGGCGTCCAGGGCGGGGAAGATCGCCGGATCACCAAACGCGACCGATTCGGTCAGCTCGATTTCGAGATACTCGGCGGGCAACTCGGCATCAGCCAGCACGCCCTTTACCCACCCGTCGAAGTCCGGTCCCACTTGGCTCGCCGAAACATTGACGGCCAGCCGGAACGGTCGCCATGCCAGCATTCGCCAGTCACGCATCTGGCGGCAGGCTTCGCCCAGCACCCAAGCGCCGATTTCAGGCATCAGGCCGGACGATTCGACCACGGGCAGGAACTGGCCCGGTGGCAATAGTCCAAGCGTCGGATGACGCCAGCGCAACAGGGCTTCCGCGCCGACAATCCCACCACTGCGCAGATCGACGACGGGCTGGTAGTGCAGTTCAAGCTGCCCGCGCTCGACCGCTTGGGCCAGTTCCGGCGTCGTCCATCCATCCGGCCGGAAAGCGCTCATTCTCTTTCCCTGAATGCCCGCAACGCCCGCGACAGGGACAGAAGGAACAGGCCGGTCAAACCGAGCGCCGCGATGACCCAATGCTCGCCGAGGAAAGCACCGGCGGTTGTGCCGGCCAGCACGACAGCGAGGATGGGCAGGTGGCAGGGGCAAGTCAGCACAGCCAGTCCGCCCCACAGGTAGCCGGTGATCGGTTTGTGCGTCTCGGACGGCAAGCGCTCGGGGTTGTTCATGGCAGACTCTCCGCGTGCTGTGCCGGCTCGGTCGGCAGGGTGGCCAACTGCACTTCCAGATCGGCCAACGCTTCGCGCCGACGCTCGACGAACTGACGCAGCAGGGCAAGCTGCGCGGCCGCTTCGTCGCCGTCCGCCGCATCCAGCGCCCGGCACAGCCGCGCCAGCGCGTCGAGGCCGATGCCCGCCTCGAAGGCCGCCCGCACGAAGCACAGCCGTTGCAAGGCGGCGTCATCGAACAAGCCGTAGCCGCCTGGTGTGCACGCCACCGGGCGCAGCAATCCGCGCAGCAGGTAGTCGCGCACGATATGCACGCTCACCCCGGCATCAAGAGCCAGCCGGGACACCGTGTAGGCGTTCATTGAACACCTCCTTTTTCTCACCCGGCGCAGCAGGAAAGCTGCTTCACATCCTTGTTGAAGGTCTGCGCCGCGAGCTTCAACCCCTCGACCATCGTCAGGTAGGGGAACAACTGGTCGGCCAGTTCCTGCACCGTCATGCGGTTGCGAATGGCCAGAGCCGCCGTCTGGATCAGTTCACCCGCTTCCGGCGCGACCGCCTGTACGCCGATCAGCCGATGGCTGCCTTCCTCGATAACCAACTTGATGAAGCCGCGTGTGTCGAAGTTGGCGAGCGCACGCGGCACGTTGTCCAAGGTCAAGGTGCGGCTGTCGGTCTCGATCCCGTCGTGGTGGGCTTCCGCCTCGCTGTAGCTCACGGTCGCCACTTGCGGATCGGTGAACACCACGGCCGGCATTGCGGTCAGGTCGAGCGCCGCATCGCCGCCGGTCATGTTGATCGCGGCACGGGTGCCGGCCGCTGCCGCCACATAGACGAACTGCGGCTGGTCGGTGCAGTCGCCGGCCGCGTAGATGTTCGGGTTGCTCGTGCGCATGCCTTGGTCGATGACGATGGCACCTTGCGCATTGACAGTGACCCCCGCTGCGTCCAGCGCGAGGCTGCGCGTGTTCGGTGTCCGACCGGTGGCAACCAGCAGTTTGTCGGCGCGCAATTCACCGTGCGTGGTGGTCAGCACGAATTCACCGTCCATATGGGCGACCTGGCTGGCTTGCGTGTGCTCCAGCACCTCGATGCCCTCGGCACGGAAAGCGGCTGTCACCGCCTCGCCGATGGCCGGGTCTTCACGGAAGAACAAGGTATTGCGCGCCAGGACCGTGACCTTGCTGCCCAGCCGGGCAAAGGCTTGCGCCAGCTCCAGCGCCACCACCGACGAGCCGATTACGGCAAGGCGTTCGGGAATGGTGTCGCTCGCCAGGGCCTCGGTGGAAGTCCAGTAGGGTGACTCTTTCAAGCCCGGAATCGGCGGGACCGCCGGGCTGGCACCCGTGGCGACCAGGCAGCGGTCGAACATCACGACGCGCTCGCCACCCTCGTTCAAACTAACGATAAGGCTCTGGTCGTCCTTGAAACGCGCTTCACCGTGCAGAACGGTGATGGCTGAATTGCCGTCCAGGATGCCTTCGTACTTGGCATGACGGAGTTCTTCGACACGGGCCTGCTGCTGGGCCAGCAGCCGCTCGCGCAAGATCGTCGGCGGTGTGGGTGGCATGCCGCCGTCGAATGGGCTTTCCCGGCGCAGATGGGCGATGTGGGCGGCGCGGATCATGATCTTGGACGGCACACAACCGACGTTGACGCAGGTGCCGCCGATGGTGCCGCGCTCAATCAGCGTGACCTGCGCGCCTTGCTCGACGGCCTTCAGTGCTGCCGCCATCGCGGCTCCACCGCTGCCGATCACGGCGACTTGCAACGGGCGCTCGCCGCCGCTGCCCTTGTCGGCGGCACCCATCCAGCCGCGCACCTTGTCGAACAGCCCAGTGCGGTTGTCGGTCGGCGGGGCATCGGCGAGCATCGCTTTGTAGCCTAGGCCAGCCACGGCGGCGGTCAGTGCGTCCGGCGCTGTGCCTGGATCAAGGGCGAGCTGGGCCGCGCCCTTGGCATAGGACACTATGGCAGATTGGACGCCGGGTACTTTTTCCAGCGCTTCCTTGACGTGCGCCGCGCACGAGTCGCAGGTCATGCCGGTGATTTTTAGATGGGTCATGCGACAGATCCTTTTTCGTTTGTGGTAGCAGACAAGGGCGTCAGATGTGCTGCGCTGCCGTTTTCAGTGCCTCACTTCTTGACGCTGGACGGATAGCCTGCGTCTTCGGTGGCCTTGGTCAGCTTCTGCACGCTGGTCTTGGCATCATCGAAGGTGACAACCGCTTCGCGTGTCTCGAAGGTCACGTTAACTTTGCTGACGCCTTCGACCTTGGAAATCGCCTTCTTGACGGTGATCGGACAAGCGGAGCAGGTCATGCCCGGTACGGACAGCGTGACGGTCTGGGTGGCGGCCCACACGGGGGCAACAACGGCAGCGATGGCGAGAGAGGCAAACAGTTTTTTCATGATGAACTCCTGTGATTAATAGAAAAATGGCATGACGTAGGGAAATCCGAGCGCGACCAGAACCAGCGCGGCCACGACCCAGAAAATGAGCTTGTAAGTAGCGCGCACTTGGGGAATCGCACACACATCCCCTGGTTTGCAGGCTTGCGCCGGTCGGTAGATGCGCCGCCAGGCGAAAAACAGCGCCACCAACGCCGCGCCGATGAAGATCGGGCGATAAGGTTCCAACACCGTCAAGTTGCCGATCCAAGCGCCGCTGAACCCCAGGGCGATCAGAACCAGCGGCCCCAGGCAGCAAGCCGCGGCGAGGATGGCGGCTAGCCCGCCAGTGAAGAGCGCCCCGCGCCCGTTTTGAGGTTCAGACATACGCTTGTCCTTTCAAATCTGGATTGGATAGCTTAAGCTTACTTCCGTACCAATGTACGGAGTCAAGCAATATGGAAAAAAATTTGGAGAATCTGACTATTGGCGTTTTCGCCAAGGCGGCCGGGGTCAACGTGGAAACAATCCGGTTCTATCAGCGCAAGGGCTTGTTGCCGGAGCCGGACAAGCCCTATGGCAGCATCCGCCGCTATGGCGAGGCGGATGTGACGCGGGTGCGCTTCGTGAAATCAGCCCAGCGGCTCGGATTCAGCCTCGACGAGATCGCAGAGCTGCTGAGGCTGGATGACGGCACCCACTGCGAGGAAGCCAGCAGCCTGGCCGAGCACAAGCTTCAGGACGTGCGCGAAAAAATGACCGACCTGGCGCGCATGGAAACCGTGCTATCCGAACTTGTGTTCGCCTGCCATGCGCGGCAAGGGAACGTTTCTTGCCCGCTGATTGCTTCGCTGCAAGGGGAGAAAGAGCCGCGTGGTGCCGACGCGGTGTAGCCGAGGGTAGTTACGCCTTAGCGTGCTTTATTTTCCGTTTTCTGAGACGACCCCTTAGAAAGCCTAGTCAAAGAGCTGTCACGAGAACACCGTTAGCTTAGCGTACGATTTTTTCCGAATTCTGCGGTTCCCCCTTGTGGATCGTTTGGGGACAAAACGCCGGCTGGTGACAGTTGAGGGGCGTTTCTTGACACTTGGGGGGCAGCGCACCCCGGCGCGATGCTGACAGATGAGGGGCCGGCCTCGAAATCGGCCGGCTGGAGCCGCGCCGGAGGCCGTCGAGGCGGCCTATGTGCTTGATCGGGCTGGCTTTATCCACAGAAGTTGTGGATAAGCCTGTTGGCAAGGCCCTTGCCGTACTGACACTTGAGGGGCGGGGGTGCTGACAGATGAGGGGCGCGATCCTTGACACTTGACGGGCAGACTATTGACCCTTGAGGGGCTTATCCATTGACACTTGAGGGGCGGCCCTTCGAGCCTTTTCCTTGGCGTATCAACGGCTTGCGCGCGTTTTCCGGTCAAGCTAACCGGCTTTTAACCCTTCATAACCTTTATATTAAACCTAGTTGTTATAACCGGGTGTCGAAAAAAGCGGCAAACCGGCCCAAGGTGCCCCGCAGAATGATCGGCCGCCGAAGGGGGGTGCCCCCCCTTCTCGATCCCACCCGGCCGCTAAAGCGGCCTCCCATCCCCCCAGGGGCGTTGCCCCTCGGCCTACGGCCTTCACCCCAAGAATGGAGCGCCTACGGCGCTACGGCTGACCATAGCCAGGCGCAAGCGCCTGGCAGAAGTTCGTGCTCTTCCAAAGGGGGCCAAGGCCCCCTCTGGACTCCCCAACTGTCAAGGCCGCGGTGACTCCTGCGCCGTCGCCAAGTCGGAAGATGGCTCCAGCTCGAAGGCCGCAAGGTTGAACGCCAAGGGAGGGGTCGGCCTGCCAGGCCCAGGGCGTGATTGCGCCCCTCAAGTGTCAAGAAGGGGTTCTAAGCCGGAACCGCCGAAAATTCCGTCAGCCGATCAACGTGGCTTGTCCCTCGCCCGGTCGATGGGGTAGACCCAACAGTCGTGTCACTAGCCGCCATTTCGATCACGGCAATGCCAGCCGGATGTCACGTCCAGATTGTTCCGGTCTGGACGGGGCCGACTGACGTCTCGGATGGCGGGTGGCATACAACTGCTGTGACTCCTGCAGGGGGGCGGCTGCCTGACCGGACGGCGAGCATCAACCCATCTCACGTATTCGTCATGTCAGCTTTGACACTGCGCACGCGACGGCACCCGACCCTAACCGGCCAGATGATGTTTTCATCATCAATAGCCGTTTTCAAATCCTATACCTGCCGTTGGCCCTTGGCGTCTGCAAGTTGGCTACATCAAGGAGCGACCGCATCCTTCAGCACCACTCCTATTCTTGCAATCGCCTGATTGCTGGCCTGCATGGACGCTTTGGTTTGCGTAATATAGATGCCAACCACTAGTGGCTGCTTCGATGGCGGCCAGATCACTGCGACGATCGAGCGGGAACCGTAACCTCCCGCCCCCGTCTTGTCGGCAATCTTCCAGTCTGATGGCAGTGAGGCACGCAGGAGCGCACCGGCGACCTGATCGTCCAGCATCCATTGCGTCAGCTCGGATCGGGATGAGACGGACAACCCGTCGCCAAGAAGTATCTTTCTCAGACTGTTGACGATGGCGTTGGGAGTGGTGGTGTCACGCACATCGCCCGGCGTACCTTCGTTCAACTCGGGTTCTTTGCGATCAAGTCGGGTTTGTTCATCACCGATAGACCGCATGTACGCGTTGAATCCGGTTGCCCCTCCAATGGCATTAGAGACGACGTTTGCGGCCGTGTTATCGCTATAGCTCACCGCTGCCTGACAAATTCTGCCTAAGGTAACGGTTTCGGGTGACAGCGACTTTTCCGTAATCGGCGAATAGGTGACCAGCATTTCCTTGCTGATCGATACGGATTGACTCAGAGAAAGGGACTTCCCATCAACCTTCGCGAGCAAGGCTGCACAGGAAAACGTCTTGTGCGTACTGTTCAATGGAAACCGCTCATCGCCCCGATAGTTCCATGTCGTTCCTGTGTTTTCGTCAAACACAGTCATGCCGACTCGGGCCTGCAAGGCGCTCTCTTCGGCTTGGACGGCTTGGATCAGCTTCGTGGTGTCTAGGGCGAATACGGGGGTTGGTATAAACGAGGCAACCACACATGCAAGCACAACGCCTATTCCTGTCGCAAACTTGTTTCTCAATTGGGTTTCTCCACGGGAAGTACATACAGGACAAGAGTTAGCCGATACCGGAACCTAAGTGTCCAGTCTCTTAGGGACATCAGCCACTCGTGCGGCTCGATTTTATCCAGGGGTTGTACGCCGGAATCCCAGAAATTTCCGTCAGCCCAGCTCCAGTCCCGCCACGAGCGCATCCAGGTCGATGAACTTGCCGTCAGTCTGGAAGGTGTAATGCCCGTTCAGCAGGATGTGCCGCCAGGCCGCTGGCGACATCTGCGTGATCAACGCCAGCGCCTTGGCATTGCCAGCTGCCTCGTACTTCGTCAGCAGCAGGGACAGGATCGCCGAGTTGTAGAAGATGATCGCGTTGCCGATCAGCCTGGCGCACTGGTTGCTGATCTCGATTTCGATGTCGGTGCGGCCGGTCAATTCCTTCTTCCCACCGACTTGGGCGATGGTCGAGCGTAGCTGGTGATAGGACTCAATGCGGTTCTGCGAGCGGTGAACATTACGCTCCAGTTGCGGGTCGCGCAGGTAGCGCAGTGTGTAGATACTGCGGATGAGCTTGTCGAACTCGAAGATTGCGCGCCGCGTCGGGTTCGGCGCCGTATAGGTGCACAGCTTGCGGATCAGCGTGCCCTGCGTCATTTCCTTCAGGCCCAGTGTGGCGACGATTCGGTCGATGTTCGCCTTCTCACCGACGATGAGTTGCCGGTCGATCTGGCCAGCCGGCCGGATCAGGCATTTCTCGTACAATGCCAGATCATCGGCGCAATACAGCTCCTGCAACTGGTCGTCGAGGTCGGTGAAGCGCGGCTCGAAACGAAGTCCGAACCAGTGCAGGATGGCGAAGTTGGCCTTGTTGATGCTGTGCATGTCGCCGGTGATCGCGCTCGGCACGATGTCCGACGTGTTGCGGTACCAGATGTCGAACACGTGGTGAGCCTCGTACTCGTGTGCGCCTATCAGGTAGCCGTTCAACGGCACGTGATTGCACAGCAGCGTGTAGGCGACGACGCCCTTGCCGCGGCCGAAATATTTGCGCGAGTAGCGCGCCTTCACAGTTGGTCGCTCGACGCCGAATTTCTGCCCATCAACGGCACCGTACAACGAATCGAGGTCGAACGAGTAATGCGGGAAGATCGGCAGTGCGGCGATGGCGTTGCTGATGCAATCGTTGGCCACATGTAGCGTCGCCTGGCGCAGGTACTGCTGGTAGGTACTCTCCAGGACGTGGTACGGGATGTCGCTGGTACGTGCCATAACCTGGTTGCCGTGGTTCATGGCTTGGGCAATGATCACCGCCATCAGACTGTCGGCGTCGGCTACCTTCTTCGCATAGCGTGGCTGCAATGGTGTCAGCGCCGACAGGAACTGGCACTGGCCGTTGACGAAGCGAAACACGTCGGCGACATCGCAGTATGGCAGTTGCTCGTAGAGAGCTTGCTCGCGCGCCTTCTGGTTCTCCCCCTTGGGCTTGCGCCAGGTCAGTCTCTGCGTGTCCTTGTCGTATTCCAGGTGCGTCAGCTTGCCCTGTTTCAGCTCGCGATTGAACGCCACCCATTGCGCACGCAACTCGGCCGCCAGTGCATCGAGCTGGGCACTGACCGGCTGCCGCAGGAAGGGGATGTCCATCTGCGCGAGCACGGCGGCTTTCTCGTCCATCGAAACCAACTCGTCGGACAAATGCCGGTGCTGCAAGCTGTCGTCAATGTAGAGCTCGCCCGCCTGGAAGCGTTTCCTGACCTGACGGTAAAGCCAGAATTCGTAACGATCGGCATGCAGGCCTGTCGGCGTGCCTTCGGCATCGAACATCAGCAGGTACGGACGCAAGCGTTTCGGCAGCGTTGCCGCCGGACATTCGTCGAGTGGCCGTTGTGATAGGCGCTGCTGCTTGGCGAACACGCTCTTGGCCCAAGTCAGCGCCGCGAGCCATGGGTTATCGGGGGCCGTGCCGGCGAAGTCGAGCGCGACGTACAGCGGCCGTAGATGGCGTCGAATGCGTTCGGCCAGGCCGTCCACCGCCTGCCAGTGCAGCGCCAGTTTGTTCAGTGGCTTGACGCTCATGCGCTGCGCCGTGTTTTGCAGCAATTCCCTGGACATGATTTTGTAGGCGCGTTGGCGCACCTCGCCGAACGGCGTCGGATCGGCCACGCTGTCGTCCACGTACAGCGACAGCAGGCGGCCAACCTGCGGCGTTTCCTGATGGCGTCGCAGCTGTTCGGCGACAAAGGACTGTTTCGCACCCGTGCGGCTCTCGTCCTCAAGTTTTTTCATGTGGAAGGCCATCGCGTCGACCAGGTTGTCGGTGAGCTGCCGGTAACGTACCCAGGCATAGCACAGCAGGTAGAGCCGGGTCTGCTCCGCCTTCAGGTGGCGCAGGTCATGGACGGTATAGAAGTTCGCCAGGCTCGCGTAGTACAGCAGGTTCTGCTGCGAGATGCCGAGCTTGGGCAGCAGCGCCTTGGCGATCCCGTGCAAGGACTTCAGCGTGGCGCGCTTCTCGCGCTCCCCTGCCATCTGACGCCAGCCGAAATCTTTAGCGTCCTGCTTGAGCGCTGCCAGTTGAGACAGGGTGTCGTCACGCACCAGGAGCTGGCCCAGCGCAGCTTTGGCCGATTCGTCCAACACTTCTGCCAGCAAGCCGCCCAAGCGCCTGCGTTCGGTGGACAGGGCTTCACTGACCAGCTCTTGTAAGGTGGTGTGGCCGGGCCGGATGATTTTGTGCTCGCTGAGCCAAACGATCAGTTCGGCGGCCACGAATCCTGGCATTACGTCGCGCCGCACGATCTGTTCAGCCTGCTGTGCCAGTTGCGGCAGGAAGCTAGCCGCCCACGACCGGTAGCCGAACAGTTCGGCGATCTGACCCCTCTGGCTGTAGTGCTCATGCTTGGTGATCGCCTTGCGTTCGAACGCTTCGCCGTGGAAATAGCGACTCAGCACGAAGGCGCAATCGTCCTCGACCTCATGCCAATCGAAGCGGAAGAAAGCATGCTTGGCCTTGAAGTAGCCGATCTGCAAGACGCAATAGACTTGGGCCTGCAGGCTAGGCCGGCTGCTGGCGAACGCCAGTTCAGATTCGGTCAACGCCAGGTATTCCAGCCGCTGAGCATCGTCGAAGTCCGGTAGGCCGTACAAGGCTTCCTGCTCTGCGTCAGAAAAGACGGTGAGTAGCTTATTCTTGTTGCTCATCGACCGTCCTTCCCGCACCACGCCAACCTGCTCGCGTCAATGTTTCGATCAACGTAGTGCGCTTGACATTGAAGTTGCGGCACACCGCCGCCTTAGACATGCCGCCATCGAGCGCGGCGACGATGGCGTCCAGCTTCTCACCAGTGATCGCCTGCGGCCGGCCGCCGATCCGGCCGCGTTTGCGTGCGGCGGCCAAGCCCGCGACGACGCGCTCCTGAATCAAGGCGCGCTCGTACTGCGCGAGCGCACCGAACACCTGGAACAGGAATTCGCCCGAGGGCGTCGTAGTGTCCAGGTTCTCTGTCAGCGAGCGGAACGCCACCCGCTTGTCCTTGAGCGAAGTCACAATGGCGAGCAGGTGCGACAGCGAGCGACCGAGCCGGTCGAGTTTCCACACCACCAGCACATCGCCGGCTCGAACGAACTCAAGCGCCCGCGCCAAGCCGGCACGGTCATCCTTCGCGCCAGAGGCACGATCCTCAAACAGGTGACGCGGATCGACGCCGGCGGCGAGCAGCGCGTCGCGCTGCAAGTCCGTGCTCTGGCGGTCGGAGTCCGACGACACGCGCATGTAGCCAACCAACATAGGCGGATAACCATCAAAAACAGGTTTCCGCATAATAGTGAATAGCGATAGAGTTTTCCGTACATTTTTGAGGGGGTGTTGCACAGGTAGCACAGCGGCGGCTGACAGCCTGTCGCAAAACAAATGTTTTACGACACCTCCTTGAGGTTGCCGCGTTTACATCATTACCTGAACAGGTATAAAATTCCGTCATGACAAACAAAGAAAAACCGCTCGAATGGATCGCGAGCAGCCACAAGGATTTGATGGCGTTGCCGTCCGACGTGCGTCGCCGTTTCGGTTACGCGCTCTCGTTGGCGCAGATAGGCGATCAGGATGACGCAGCAAAGGTGCTCAAGGGGTTCGGTGGTGCCGGCGTGCTGGAGGTCGTCGAAGACGATGCCGGCGGCACCTATCGAGCGGTATACACGGTCAAGTTTGCGGAAGCGGTGTTCGTCCTGCACTGCTTCCAGAAGAAGAGCAAGAGCGGAATCGCCACGCCAAAGGCCGACATGGACATCATCCGCGCTCGGCTGAAGGTGGCCGAGGTATTGGCACAGGAGCTACGAAATGCAAAAACGAATCATTGAAGGCGTCGAGGTTCAGCGCAGCTCGGGCAACGTCTTTGCCGACCTTGGACTGCCTGACGCTGAAAAGCTCAAGATCAAGACCGGCCTGGTGGTCGAGATCAGGAGGGCCATGCGCGCCCTTGGGCTGACTCAACAAGCGGCGGCCAAACGCATGGGCATCCCGCAACCGAAGGTGTCGGGCATGATGCGCGGCGACTTCACCAATCTATCCGAACGCAAGCTGATGGATTGTCTGAATCGCCTCGGCTACGACATCGAAATCAAGGTACGGCCAGCAGCCGAGCCGATCGGGCATCTAACGCTCGCAACCGCTTAATCGGAGCCCTCCTGATGGCAGCCCGCATCACCGACGACGAATGGGACGAACTGACTCCCGAGAATTTCGATACCACGGCACTGCTGCGTGCAGTCGATGCCGTGGACGTGCTGCGCGGCGATTTGAATGACAGCGCAGACGGCGCACCTCCGCAACTGCGCACCGACCTGTTGAAGCTGCATCAACTGGCAATGGCCGCGTTCAACGAGGGATCACGCAGCCGAGTGGCTGAGCTATTTGATCTCGCCGTGGATCTTCAGGATCAGGTTGATCATCTGATGACCTCGCTGGAACAAGTGCAAGAAACCCTGTCCCGGTTGACGGCGCTCTACCCAGAAAGCCTGTCCTGAATGTTCTTGGAGACAACCACATCATGAGCCGCAGCCGCCGCAAAACGCCCATCGTTGGGCACACGACCTGCCGTAGCGAGCGCGAGGACAAGAAACTCTGGCATCAGCGCTGGCGAACTCACGAGCGCACCGCGCTGGCCAGCGCGTCGCCGGAAGCTCTATGCGCCCATCTGCCTCTACTGGAAAACCAGGTCAGCAACGTCTGGTCGATGGGTAAGGATGGCCGCTCCTACTGGCCCATCAAGCGCCAGGCCGCCACGGCGGATCGCATTGCCAACCACAAGGGACGCAATCCGCAAGAGCGCGCCTCCCTGAAAAAGCGTCTGCTGCGCAAGTGGATGAGCAAATGAACCTGTCCACCGGCTATCGCTTGGGCGCGAATCGCTGAAGAAGCAGAACTCCCAGCCGGCTACGAGGGCACGGCGACGCCAGAGGCGCATCGGGCCTGCGAGGTGATCCAGGAGCGGATTCGAGAGCACGTCGTCGCCACCAATGACATGCGGCTGTTCGGCCTGCTGCACCTGCTTGGGCAGGCGTCGCTGCGCATGGAGCAAGCGCTGTGGCCGGAAGAATATGCGCGGATGACCCGCGAGGTCGAGGAAGCTCTCCGAGAGGCCGACGACCCCAACGCCAAGTCGTACACCCACGAAGAAGTCATGCGGGCGATGCAGGAACTCATCGACCAAGCGCGAGACAAGCCATGTTGATCGGCTGACGGAAATTTCTGGGTTTCCGGCTTACAACCCCAGTTCGGGATCGAGGTCTATTCGGTCGCAGTAGCTCTTGCCCCTTTCCATCACCTGCTGGGCCTGGAGTCGGACAGGTCTGTCTCTGCAAAAAGCGGGGTGTCGGTGAAGAGTATCCAGGCTTACCGCAAGTCCCAGGGCATCCCACCCCGTTCCAAGGTCACACGCCGTATTCAGCGCTTGCCGCTCGATCATCCCGTGAGGCCGTACAAGAGCGCGTTGGGCCTGGTGCCCGATGAAGACATAGCCAAGGCGTCGGGTGTGGCCGTAGAAGTCGTGCAGGCGCTGCGCGAGGCGTTCGGCCTGGATGCTGCTGTGGCGCCCTCCCCTGACCTGGCCAAGTCGGCGCCGGTCGAGGACTACCACGGCCCCGGACTCGGTTACGAATCGCTCCTGGGCACCATGTCTGCCGCCAAACTGAGTCGCACCGTAGGCGTGGCCTATGCGGTCGTAGAGGCGCGCCGGGAGTTCCTGGGCATCGCACCGTACAAGCGCGTATCGCGTGCTGATCGGTATGTACACCTGTTCGGCGTGGTGCCAAATAGCGTGCTGGCCAAGCTCGCAGGTGTGTCTCATGAGCGGATCGCTCAAATGCGCATGGCCAAGGGGCTTTAACGCACAGAAAAAAGGGGCCGAAGCCCCTTTGCTGGTTACAGGCCGAATGCCCTGCCCTTTTCTTTAGGCTGCTTGGTCGGCAACTGCTGGCCTTGCTGTTGCTTCTGCGCGGCGTCCTTCTGTTTGCCGGCCTGGTCGTGTCCTTTGCGCTCGAGCGCATGCCGCTGGAGCTGCTTGATATCCAGGGCGCCGGCCTTGGCATTCAAGCGACTGATCGCAGCCCCCAGCTTCTGCCGGTTATCGGTGAAGATTTCCGCTGCATGACGGGCGCGGCTGATCGCCACGTAGTACACGTCCTTGGCGGTCGTGCGCGACTGGGTTTCAAGGTTGATGAGTACCTTGTCGCAGGTGAGGCCCTGGGCGCTGTGAACGGTCGAGGCGTATGCCAGGCCGACGAACATAGCCGATGCGGTGTCCAGCTCGACCTGGCGGCCTTTGTCGCCTTCGAGCACCACACGGTCGCTGTGGATCTCCTTCACCACAAATCGGTCGCCGTTGGCCAGGTCCTTTTCGGCGTCGTTCCGGGTGATTTTCACCTGATCGCCAGGAGCCAGCTCAGTTCGCTCGACGCTGTAGACCGACAGCTTTGTGCATCGAGCCGGGGTGAATTGCAGTCTCTCGCCTTCCGGCCCCCGCACGGTGAGTTTGTTGCCGGGACCAGTGTCGAGTACCACGTACTGCACGCCCCGTTGCAGCCCGTTCTTATAGTCCACCTCGGGTACGACAATGCTGCCCTTGCCGTAGTATTTGCTATGCCGGCGCTCGGCCTGTGTCGTATCCAGGCGATTGAGCAATGGATATTCCGCGCCCTGTCCTTTCAGGCCCAGCGCCTCGCGCACCCCTTCGTTGATCTCGATCCGACTGGCGTTAGTACCGGTGATAATCAGCGCCTGGTCACGTTCGGCCTTTGGCATCGAGGCGTAGGCTTCGACAATGGCCTGGTAGCGTGCCCCGTTGTCCTCGATCTCGCGTATCTCGTTCACCAGCGGCAGCGATTGTTTGGATTTGCCCTCGGCGGCCAGCTTCACCGCTTCCAGCAACTGCGGGTCTTTCTGCCGCTGAATGTCGGTCAGCCGGGACGTTTCCATGCCGGCTTTCATCAACTGCTCGAAGGGTTTGCCGGCCTCGATAGCTTTGGTCTGTGCCACGTCGCCCAGGAAGACAACGCGAGCGCCGGCAGCCTCAATGGTTTTCATGGCCTCGTGCATCTGCCGCGCAGGAATTACGCCGGCCTCGTCGATAATCACGACGGTGTTGCTGTCGATCTTCTTATCGCGGGCCTTGAGGAATGATTGCAGAGTGCGCGCCTCCAGGCCCTCGGCCTGGAGCGCCTTTACCTGGCTCCCATAGGGCGCCAGGCTGGTGACACGGTATCCGTTCGCTTCCAGCAGATCCTTAGCCGCTACAGTCATGTAGCTTTTGCCGACGCCGGCAAAGCCCTGCACGCCGATGAACTGGTTTTGTGTGCGGGCGATCCGCATCACCGAGGACTGCTGTTCCGCGTTCAAGCCCCGATCGGCAAGGAAGGCTTCGGCGGCTTCCTTGGAGATCCGCGGCTGAACTGTACCGCGCCCCATTCGCTCGATTTGCAGCACCTCGCGTTCGCGCTTTTGCGCGATGTGCGTGGTGAAACGGCTTTCACCCTGACGCAGCCGTCCCGTGCGGATACCCTCATCAACGAGCCTGGCGGCCTCTGAGCGCGATTTGCCGGCACGGACAAGGTTTGCCACCCATTCCTTCCGGCTGAGCTGTGGCGCCTCCTGGCGGGCCTTCTCGGCGGCCTTCCCCTTCTTTCCATCGGCTGGGTTCTGCGATGAGTACAGCGGTTCCTCGCGGATCAGGTGGCCAGATGCGGCTCGCCGCTCGATGCCGGCGCGCACGTCGTCGATGGTGAGTGCGCCGTACCCGTGGCGCAGCGCGGTATCCATCAGCTCCTTCTGTCCGATCACGGCCTGGCGTTCGGTCAGACTCTTGATCGCGAATTCGATTACCTGGTCTGCACGGTACTCCAGGGGCTTCTCGATCTGCGGAGTGGCCGCGCTGCTTCGCTCGTTGCCGCCCTGGGCATCGGCGCCGACGCCGGCCCACTCGCGACTGTGGTAGTCGATACCCAAGGCCCTCGACCGCTCCAGCCAAACCTGGCGCAGTTCCTCGCGGTCGATGCCACCCTGCTTTTTGTCGCGGGTGGCCAGCGCGGCCTGGTTTTTTTCGGCATATGACGCTGTGCTGCGGTCCAGGCCTTTCGCCGCTAGCGCTGCCTCGATCTGCTGGCTGCGCGAACTGAATTCGCGGATCTGCTCATCGGAGAAGTGCGCCAGGTCGAATGTGCCGTTGCGCTCATAGCGCAACTGGAAGCCGGCCTTTTCCAGCTCGCGGGCCAGTTCCGCCTTGTAGACGTTGCCCAAGAACATGGACGAATTGAACACGCCGTCATTTTTCAGTGCCCGCCATTCGCCGTCGCTACGCTGGGTCATGTTCAGCACGAACGCATGGGTATGCAGGTCGGGGTCCAGGGCGCGTGACGTTTCGTGTCGGAACTTGGCCACCACCAAGTTGTTGGTGTTCTCGGTGCCGGTCTTCTTGTTGACCGTGATTCGCGCCTGGGACAGCCGTTCAGCTTCGCGGATCGCCGCCGCCACGGCCTTGTCGTGGGCTTCGATGATACTGGCGTCACCGTGGACCAAGGCCTGGAGCGACACGCCCTTGGGTGCCGAGAATGTGAGGTCGTACCCCAGCCGTTCCTTGCTGACCACTTTGCCGTCCGCCTCTTTGACGGTCCGCATGAGCTTCGTGTTGTCGCTAATCCGGCCATCCAGCAGCTCGCGGAATCGGGCCTGCTCTACCTCCCCGGACAGGCCCAATGCCTCGGCGCCGGCACCTTGCCATTGCATGGCGCCGCCGTCTTTTGCGTAGTAGTCATCCGCACCATCCGCGTAGTACGACACGACTTTGCCCAGTGATTGCCGAGAAATGGTCGTGATATCGAGCATTTAGATGATCTCAAGGTTTGGAACGATGCCCGGTACCGGGTTCGTGCGGGTGAAGTTGATCGGCTCAATGGCCACCCGTGCAATCGGGATGCTGCCGGGGAACGACAGGAAGCCTTCGAGGTTGTTCAAGGCCATGATTTCCGACGACATAACGATGCGCTCGGGCTTCACATCCTCGTTCTCGCTGCGAGTGCCCCAGTCACCCCAGCGCGAGCTGCGGCCTTCTTTTGTGCGCAGCACTTCATGCTCGCTCAAGGCTTTGGACATGCGTTCGGCGGTGGCTGTACCCATGCGGCCAACGGCCAAAGCGACCATCGTCCGGTGGTTGGCCAGCATGGTTTCGGCCAGCTTCTCGCCATACACGGATTCGAGCTGAGTGTAGGACTGGTAGCCCGATACCACGCAACCGCCCTTCTTCCGGCCCCGCGTCAGCATGTCGCCCAGGGTGGGCAACCGTTGCAGCGACTCCAGCTCGTCGAGGTACGTCCAGATTCGGCGCTTGGGGTTGGATTTCATCCCAAGGATGCTGGTGAAAATGGTATCAACCCAGCAACTAATCAGTGGGCGCAGCGCTTCGCGCATGTTCTCGTCCCAGGTGATAAACAAGTTGCCACCGTTAGGATCTTCGCACCACTGACGCAACGAAAAGTTGCCTGGCGGCATGTCAAAATGTGCAGGCAGTTTATTACTGAGGACAAAACGGACGCTGCCGGTAGCGCGTTCGTTTTCAGTGAACAGGGAGACGGCGCGAGTGCCTTTTACAAAACCTTGTAGCGCTTCCGAACTGCACTCGTTAGTCCATTTAAACACATTCCTCATGCCAGGATTTCGCGTGGTGTTGTACAGCTTTTTGGCAACTTCCGCGAACAACAGGCGTCCATACTGGTTCCATTCTTCCGAGTCGTTACTGTCCGACACCTGAATAATGGATTTTGCGTAGCGCTCGAAATCGTAGTGACTACGGATTTCGTTATAGAAGTTCCAGCCTTCCGTCCTGGCATCGTAGGGATTTAGGATTTTATCGCCCTTGCGGTAGAAGGTAGATAGGAACTCTCCATCGGGATCGAGGATCACCATGCGGTCTTTCCGCTGCATACAGCCATACATCATTTCGCGGAAAATCGTACTCTTACCTGTACCCGTTGCGCCGCCAACTGAAAAGTGTGTTGCTTCGGCAGCAATAGGAACAGGCACTCCGGCAATAGTTATTTGTTCCTCTTTTTCCTTGGTTAGTCGTTTAAGTTCACGCTGGGATACAAGTTGGCTACCACGAAAATACTTGTCGAAGTGGGCGCCGGCAAAAGTGGTCTTGCTCAACTTCACAATAAGCACGCACAGCGCAATCGCCAGTATCAATCCACCAACTAACGCAACCGCAAGCGGCCACAAGGTGAACGTATTTTTCGCCAGGTAAAATACCCTGTCGCGGGCGCCTTGTTTTTCAATTCCATACATCAGTTTGGCGGTAAAGAACCACGCGAACAGGGGCACCAGTACCATGACGGCAAGGCAGATTTGAGATCGTTGGCGCTCGTTCATCAGCTATCCCTCTTAGATGAATCCCATACGTCGAAGCCCAGGCGTTCGACCTCGGCCTGGGCTTCCCTCTTAGCATCCGGTTTGGACGCGGTGCGCAGAAGCAACAGCAGCTCGATCAAGATGGCCATCGACTGCCGGTCGATTCCTGCACCTGGCTGACCGTCGCCGCCAGGTCGTTGTTCGAGGCGCTGGAGGATCATTTCTAGCGTGTCCTCCTGCTCCATCTGCCGGAAAAGCTGCCGGCGAACATACTCCGAAATGTCGCCTTGCGACCGCTCTTCCAGCTCGATTTTCTGTGTTTCGGTGCATCGAAAGCTCACTGTGGGCACGGATGGCCTCCTTGTCTGACGTGTGTAAGACACAAAATACAGCAAAATCAGGGCCTGCGCGTACTTTTGTCTTACGCAGGTATTACGCTTTTCCGCAAGTCGTTGAAAATGCTTTATTTTTCAACGACTTAGCTACGCGAAGCGTTGCGTATGGTGTATAGCTCGTTAAGGGAAAATACCGCTCTGCTTTTAAGGGAGAAAACAGCCGTCTGCACCCCTCGGAGGCCGCAAAAAAGCGTCCTCCTGATCCCTCACGCGCAGCGTGAGGGGCTTTTCTCGGCCCAGGGGTGCCACTGGGTACGCTTTAGAGACAACCGAGAGACGGAGTGAGGACAACGAAGAGACAAAAAAGGGACTTGCCAGACCCAAAAGGGACGTTTAGAGTACGGATCAGAGACAAACAGGGGACAAAAGTGCCCGAGGTCGATAACGAGGGGTAAGCGATGCCACTGTCGCGACTAAAACCACGGAGCGATTCGGCCCTGGTGCGGAACATGCTCGGCGAGATCGAGGCCGCACTGACAGCCGGAGCCTCACGGGAGGATGTATGGGAAACGCTCAAAAATGAGCACGGGATGACCATCGGGTTTAACGGATTTTGCAAGGCGCTGATGCGAGCGAGGGCCGCCAGGCAGGAGCGAGCTGGAACACCAGCGGCGACCACTCCACCGCTACCCCGACCGGGGAACAATGGTCAGGGAAAGGAAGTGGATTGCGCAATCCAGAACGATGAACCCACGCCACCCGAGGCGCCCTTAAAGGGTCGCATCGTCACCAGTAGCGATTTTGAGAAAGTCCACTCCATGGACTTCTCGGATCTTGATGATAAATATACGGGCAAAAGGAAATAGCGTATGAAACGAGCGATCTTGAACTACAGCGGCAGCATCGGCAAAACCACTATTGCAGCGCACCTGCTCTACCCTCGCATGCCAAGTTCGGCATTCTTTGCCATCGAGTCGATCAACCAGTCTGCTTTGGACCTGGGCATTGCCGAGGTCAAGACCATGCGCGGTCGTGAAGTAGGCGATTTGATTGAGGAACTGGTACTTGAGGACGTGGCGATTATTGACATTGGCGCGTCGAACATCGAGTCGTTCTTTGAGGCCGGTTCGCGCTACCACGGCTTCATAGATGAAATCGAACAATTCATTGTCCCGGTCACGCCGGAGCAAAAAGCGTGGCAGGAAAGTTTGAAGACTGTAGAAGCGCTGGCGACCATGGGTGTTTCGGCTGATCGCATTATTCTGCTGCCGAACCGCATTCAAGATAACCCCGAGGCCGAAATTCCGTCGATCTACAACTATGTAAAGAAAACCAAGAAGGCCACCATCAAGCCAGGCGCGTTCCTGTTTGACAGTGACGTATATGGTTATTTGGCCGCTAACAAAATGTCGTTCGATCAGTTGATCGGTGACGATACCGATTACAAGGCGCTGGCACGGGCCGAAGCTGATGAAACACAGCGCAGCAAGTATGTAAGCCTCTATCGTTGGACAAGTTATGCAAAACCTATTCGTCAAAACTTGGACGAATGCTACGCCGCCTTGACGGCCTAAGCGACCGGAGTACCAGTAATGGATTCTAGGAAACCGAGAGAAGAAGTATTAATTGAGTGGTTCCTGGGCGACTCTAGGGAGATTGTGTCCGATCTCCAAGGCGCGGTTGCGGCGGCCCGCGAGGTGCACCAGTCGATGCAGGAGGCCGGCGCAAGCCTGGCCTCCACGGTCGAGGATGCGCGTGCCGAGCTGGTCACGGCTCACCGGGAGCTGACTGCCGCGATTCGGGAAACCGAGTCCCGGCATGACAAGGCCCTGGAGAAGCTGGACCGCCAAGCCAAAAGCTTGTTGGCCGCGACCCAGCGCCGCACGGTGTGGGTGGCGGCGATCTGCGCTGGCATCGCCGGCCTGGCCGGAGGCCTGGGCGGTGCCCTGCTCTTCTACCGCCTGGTTGCCGGCTAGCGCCGGGGTGTGACATACGCTGAGGCCGCCGCAAGGCGGCCTCGCCGTTTGTGGGAGTCGCCGCAGGCGCTCCCGTGCGGTAAGCGGAGCGCGCAGCGCCTGGGAACCAGGCGCGGAGGCGAGAGGGATGGAAGCCCGAAGGGGCGAGACGCGGCGCAGCTGTGGCTCGATGCGCAGCACGACAGCCCGCGCCGAAGGCCTCGCTCTGGATTGCGCAATCCACTTCTATTAAACTGGATTGCACAATCCACAAGACAGGATCGTCACCATGTCGCTACTGCCGACTCATGAGGTCTATGCCGAGCTGCAACTGGCGTACGAACACTTCAACGTCCAGCTGTTCGACGGCCAGCTACCGGACTGCCTTATCACCCTCCAGCGTGAACGCCGAACCTACGGCTACTTCTCGCGCAAGCGCTTCGCCCGTCGTAGCGGTGAAATGACCGATGAAATCGCCATGAACCCCGGCTACTTCGCGATTCGCTCATTGCGTAAAACGCTGTCGGTGCTGGCCCATGAAATGGTGCACCTGTGGCAGTTCCACTTTGGCGCGCCAGGCCGGCGTGGCTACCACAACAAAGAATGGGCCGCCCGCATGGAAGCCCTGGGCCTGATGCCCAGCAATACCGGCGCACCTGGTGGTAAGCGCCTGGGCGAACAAATGGATCATTACATCATTCCAGGCGGCCGCTTTGACGTGAGCTGCGCGGAGCTGCTGACGCGGGACTTCTCCCTGTCGTGGTACGACCGTTTTCCTCCGGAGCGACCGCAAATTGATCCGCCGACCGGCTCGAACGGTCGCGGGTTTGTCGATGACGTGGACGGTGAGGACGAAGGGCAGGCGCTAGGCGTGGATCAAGGCGGTGATGACCTGGGGCCGCTCGGTGAGTTGGTGGAGCTGCCGCCCGAGGTGCCGCCGAACCGGTCAAACCGGGTCAAGTACCGGTGCCCGAAGTGCGCAACGCAGGTATGGGGCAAGCCTGAGCTGGCGATTCTGTGCGGCGGCGAGCATTGCGCCGGGGCGCCATTCCAGCCGGTCGCACGATGACAAAGGCCCGCGTAAGCGGGCCTTTTGGATTGCGCAATCCACATTTTCAACGGTGGCCAGGTCCTGCGCCTTGGCCTCGATCCCCAGCTTCCCAGCAGGCGGCGGCCTTACGCAGCAAGCCGGCGCTATCGCGGTGCGCCAGTTCGCCCGGTTTGGTGATGAACGTTGCGGCGGCCTCGTAGAACTCTGCGGCCACTTCCCAATCGTGTTGCAGCTCGGCCTTGCGCGCAGCGGCGGCAAGCGCCTGGCACGTCCTGGCGGCCTTGGTCGGCGTGGTCTGGTGTCCGTACATATCCTGTTCTCCAGCGGGGAGCGCCGGGGCGAAGCCGCGGCGCTCGGTTGGGTAGTGGGGTTAGGCCCGTTTAACAGCCCGTGCGAGGGTCAGAAGGTCGGCGGCCTCCATTAACTGGCCGCGCTCGGCCAGTTGCTGCATGGACGGCACCGGGCGAGCTGGGGCCGCTGCGCGGCGCGCAGAAGCGGCCAGGCGGGCCAGGAAGACACGGAACGAGGGAAGGGCTTGAGTAGCCATAGGTAACTCCTTTTTTCGCAGAGGAAGGCCCGGAGCGGTTGCCGCCGCTGGTATCCGGGCCGGGGTTGGTTTACTTGGTCAGGCGCTCGCTGCGCACAAAGCCTTCGCACATGTCACGGAAGATCGTGGCGTGCATTTCCAGCGGGAACTCCGCGATCACCTCGCGGCGACCGATGCCGCCACGCTGGGCAACGATCATGTACATGGTGACGTTGGATGGGGTCTGGTTCGGGCGAGCCTGATGGGACACTTCAACGGTGAAGCCGCTGAACTCGCGCAGGGCCTCGGCTTCGCTGAAATACAGGATGTGGGTTTCGATAGTCATGGGTTGAATCTCCTTTCGCAGATTGCCCCGGAGCGGTTGCCGCCGCTGGTGTCCGGGGTGTCGAGGCGGTATTGCTTCGACGTGGTTAGTATCTCAAATCGTGGCGCTGTCGTCAACTGTTGGTCAAACAATCTTTGACGAATAATTGACTTGACGCGGCGCGCTTTTCGGAGCTGCTTAGATGCCGAGGTGGGAGCGGGAGGTAAACATAAAGCGCGCCCGCGAAGCGGGTGCAGCCCCGCTTTTGCCCTGGAGCGTAAGTCTCCCCCGGTGGATCTGCTCGTCAGCCTTCGGTTGGTCGCGGTAAGCCCCGACTACCCGGAGCTGGGCCGCCGTCATGGGGACCGTGGAATAGCGGAGCGACCGGAGGGAGTGAGCATATGCCGCGAAAGCCCCTTGACGGCATAGGCCCAGCGGAGGGTAGGCGAATAGGGCTGATAGCGGCCAGCCGGAGGGTGATGAGCACACCCAGGACGCGCAGGGGCGGCAAGGTGGCCAGCAGGCCGCCGCGCAGGCCGACAGGCCGGAGGGCAAGCGGAGCGCGCAGCGCCTGGCGGGCCAGGTGCGCAGGCGAGAGGGATTGAAGCCCGAAGGGGCGAGACACGGCGCAGCTGTGGCTCGATGCGTAGCACGAAAGCCCGGGCCGCAGGCCTCGCACTAGATTTTCTCGCTGGCCAGGTGGTGGAAGTACCAGGCCAATTCGGGACGGCCCCCGCCCATTTGTTGCTTGATCGCAGTCACCAGATCCTCGCGGACTTGGCCGGTCGCTGTTTCCAGGCGCTGGCGGATCTCTGCAACCTCGGCGCTGGCGACCCATTCAAGGCAGGCCAGGTAATCGAGCACGCCCTTTTCCTCTGTTGGTGTAAGCATCTGCAAATCCCTCAGCAGTCAAACTGTCCGTGACAGAAAGGCGCCATCTAGGCCTTTTTCTGTCGGTTAGGTGTCTTCTTTGTGGTCCCTGGTTGGGCCTCCTTTGGCTGCTCATGTTTGGCGGCCATCTGCTTGACCTGCTCGGCTTCCTCGGGGGTGAGCCAGACCATGACGGGCACAAGGCCGACGGTCTGGCGTTCCAGCACGGCGGTTACGCGCTTGATTGCAGCGTGTACAAGCTGCCGCGACTGGCCGATGTTGTTGGCCACCTCGATAGGTTCCTTGCCCTCCACCAGCACCGCCCTGGCAATGTCCAGGGTCTTGGTGGACATGCCCCGGAGCGCAGGCAGGGAAGCGGTCCATTGTTCGGCGGTGTATTTCGGCTGGGTGGGCTGCATTCGCGGTTCCTTACTGTTGGCTGAATGCCCTGCTACCGGCAGGGCTACGGGTCAAGCGTGCTACTGGTTCATTTGCTCGATGAAGCCCCGCGCATGCGCTTCCAGGCGGCGGGCATCTGTGGAACCGGCATGGAGCCGGTGCCGTTTGACGCCCTGGGCGGTGGCTTTCCAGATGACGTAAAACGTCCCCTCGTTGTTGCGCTCGATACTAATGGCAACGCCCTGGTCACTGGTACCAACCTTGGCGGCGACTGCCGCCACGGTTTCGCTTTCCAGTGTCTGGCGGTCCCATATCAGCAGGGGCACAAACTGCGGGTCGTTGATCGCGTCGGCTGTCTCCAGGCCGCCCGCATCGCACAACCACGCTTCGTCGTCATCGTCCCAGGCTTCGGCGGTGATCGGAAACATCCACGCCAGAAGTGGCCGACCGTCCTGCACCTGGCAGGCGTAAAGCTGGTCAGAGTCGAGCAGAAACGCCACGCAATCCCCAGGGATGAGCAGGCCATGCCCAGGGTTGGCCTTGAGTAACGATCGGTAGGCTTCCAACGTGCGTTCGTAAGTCATGGTCGGTTCCTCGATCTTAGGCCTTGGCCACGGCCAGGGAGTGGGTAGCGATGCGGCGCATGATGAGCAGGTGGGGCAGGGTGGCCAGGCCCGTCAAGGTCCAGTAGCGCCCGCCCCACTGGGCAAAAATGGTCGTCATGTTGCCGTGGTCCAGGTCGGCCAGCTTGAACGACGCGCCCAGCTCGTCGGCGTGGTAGTCGATGACGGGGCGCTGCGAAAGGTTGAACTCGAAACGGGCGGCGGTCGTGCGTGCCGGTGGCGTGCCATAGGCGCGTTCTTGATCGATCAAAAACGCCTCTTCGTCGCCCAGGATGGCGCCGGGGTAACGCACGCGCAGCTCGGGCAGCATCAGCCCGGAATGCTGGGCCATCCACATGTTTGGCCCGATCTGGCGGGCATAGTCGATGATCGCGGTATGGCCAGGGACATAGAAGACTTTGCACATGGTTCGATCCTCCAAGGGCGGGGGAAAGCCGGGCGTTTAACGCCCGGCTCGCCAGTTACGCGGCGGCTTGACCGCTGCGCAGGGCCTGGGCCAGTACCCACAAGGCGCGATTGAGTTTCACGTCTTGGTCAATGCCGTTAACGGCGCGGGTAGTTGTCCGGCGTCCTTGCTTGTTGCGGCCACGCAAGCCGCCCTTGATGGTGTTTTCCTGCACGCGGTTGAACGTGGTCCAGAGATCGCTTGCGCGGTCTTCGGCACGGCGCGGCATCAGCAGTTGCGACGGCGTGACCGGGGCAGGGCCTTCGGATGGGTCGTAGCGGTAGGCCAGGGCCGCCATGGCGAACGCTTCTTGCTCTTCCTGGCGCAAGTGGTAGTGCTGCATGTCGTCAAGGTTGGCGTCGATCTGCTCGAACTGGCCCAGCACCTCATAGGCACCTTCGATAACGTCGTTAACAACGTCAATGCGGCCGCTGTGGCGCACTTTCTGATCCATCGCCATGTCGCCCAGGACCAGCCCGTTAGCGCACACGAAACGGAACTTGCCGGCCATCATCTGGTAGCTGCTGCTGCCGTCGTGGCTGTTCAGCAGAATGATTTCGTTCGCTTCCTTGCTCATGATGTTGCTGGCATGGCGCAGGCGAATCATGTGCTTGGTGTGCTCGCGTTTGTCGGTGTTGCGGACGCGGGTCTGGCACGCCATGAACGGCTGAAAACCTTCTGTGCGCAGCGCATCGAGCACCTTGACGGTTGGAATGTACAGGTAACGTTCCGAACGGCTGTCGTGCGCTTCCTCGGCAAAGATCGAGGGCGCCACGCGGGCAATCTCGTCATTGGTCAGAGGGGCATCGCTGCGGATCATGCACGGATTACGGAAGTTGCTGGAAAGACGCATTTTTGTATCTCCTTCGCAGATTCCCCGGAGCGGTTGCTGCCGCTGGTGTCCGGGGTGTCGAGGCGGTATTGCTTCGACGTGGTTAGTATCTCAAATCGGGGCGCTGTCGTCAACTGTTGGTCAAACAATCTTTGACTAATAATTGACTTGACGCGGCGCGCTTTTCGGAGCTGCTTAGATGCCGAGGTGGGAGCGGGAGGTAAACATAAAGCGCGCCCGCGAAGCGGGTGCAGCCCCGCTTTTGCCCTGGAGCGTGAATCTCCCCCGGTGGATCTGCTCGTCAGCCTTCGGTTGGTCGCGGTAAGCCCCGACTACCCGGAGCTGGGCCGCCGTCATGGGGACCGTGGAATAGCGGAGCGACCGAAGGGAGTGAGCATATGCCGCGAAAGCCCCTTGACGGCATAGGCCCAGCGGAGGGTAGGCGATTAGGGCTGATAGCGGCCAGCCGGAGGGTGATGAGCACACCCAGGACGCGCAGGGGCGGCAAGGTGGCCAGCAGGCCGCCGCGCAGGCCGGCAGGCCGGAGGGCAAGCGGAGCGCGCAGCGCCTGGCGGGCCAGGTGCGCAGGCGAGAGGGATTGAAGCCCGAAGGGGCGAGACGCGGCGTAGCTGTGGCTCGATGCGTAGCACGAAAGCCCGGGCCGCAGGCCTCGCGCTATGCCTCGGATGACGGCAGGGCGATCACTCGCCGGCACCCTGCTCCAGCTCCAGCAAGCGCGCTGTGGCAGCCTGCTCGATCAACAAATACAGGCGCTCAACCTGCTGTTGTTCCAGCGCTTTCAACAATTCCAGGGCCTCCACCATGCCCTCGGCGCGGGCCTGGGAAATCAAGCAATTCGCCGCGCTGGTGGCGGTGTTCACTTCGGCCAGGCGCCTGCGCAATACAACCTGATAGCTCGGCGGCAGGATCAGGCCAGGCATCAACTCCTGTTCGTTTCGCATACCGGCCTCCCTCAGTTTTCGCCGACGACCTGGCGCACTTCGGCCATAACCTTGTTCCACTCGTCCACCGCATCAAACATCGCGCCGACCGCTGCCAAGGCGTGCTGTTGCTTGGTGTAAGTGCGGTTCATGTGCTCGGGTCGGCAAGCTGGGCCAGGCCGGTGAGCTGCCACCAGGCTGAGGTAAAGCCGTCGCTACGTTCGGGGCCATTGGGCAGGGTAAGCGCACCTTTCAACTGAGTGAGGTGCAGTTGGGCGCAATCAATGATGGCTTGTTCCAGTTCGGTCATGGCGTATCAACTCTTGGTAATGGCGGGTTGGGTCCAGTCCTCAAGGACTAGGCCAGGAACGCGAGCAAATTCGCGAGTGTTGTTCGTGACCAGAACACACCCAGCGGCCAGGGCATGGCCGGCTATCGCTGCATCGTTGTTGCCAATGGGCGTACCCAGGCGGGCGAGGGCGGTGCGGATCTGCGTTGTTTGATCTACGGCGGCGGCGTCCCAGGACAGGATGGCGTCCAGGCGCTGGATGAAGGCATCGACCATCGCTGCAACCTTGGGCGATGCCTTGGGGTTGGCGGCCCCGAAACGCATTTCGGAGTAGGTGATGGCCGAAACGACAATCCGGTGCTGATTAGTGACTGCCTGTTCCAGCTTGGCCAGCACCGCGTCGGGGCGCTCGCGCATGATGAACGAACAGATGTTCGTATCGAGCATGTACGTCTTTTTGCTCATGTGAAGTCACCCAGGAAACGGTCTTCCTCGATCACATCCTTTCGCTCGGTCAGAAAGTCAGGATCTGCGGCCGCCACGTCGCGCAACGATGCCCAGGAGGGGCGCACAGGGCGCAGGATCAGCGTTTCGCCGTCGCGGATAATCTCCAGCTCGGAAACGCCCTGGTACTCCATATCCCGAGGGATGCGGATCGCCTGGTTTCGGCTGTTCATGAAAATGGAAACGGTACGCATGGGAACCTCCTACAAGTTGAAACACGTTGAGGCGGTGATGGTGCTGCCGCGCTCGATGCCCAGGTTTGCAAGCTGGCCGCGTGGCACCTCGATAATGCCGAGGGCGGGCCGCAATGATGAATGCTTGGCGGTTGTGTGTGGCTCCAGCTCTTGTACGCTCTGGATAACCCCATCTGCTCCGATCCAAGCCGCGTCTAATGGGGCAGGGGTGTTCTTCATCCACACAAATCGCACTGCCGGCGTAGTCCAGAGAAACAGCATGCCTCGCCCTGGATCTGGCCGCCCGGCGAGGCCCTGCGCCTGTGCGGCTTCGGTGGTGGCCACGGGTAGGTCGAGTGTCGCGCCATTCTGGAACGACAACCGGCAATCATCGCTATAAGCCGGTGTGGTGAGCACGGCCCCCAAAAGCAACGCAGGTAAGCAGCGGTTGAGCATCGGAACCTCCTTCAATCTCCAAGAGAATCCTAGCATATGGCAAGCATATGTCAATTGAGCAATTGAGCGCGCTGGGGTGCGTCGTTATACTGCGGGCATGCGCTCCTTCGCAGAGCACTAGAAGCCCGTTTTGCATTGCTGTGCAGCGGGCTTCGCCATTTCTGGCCCTCCTGTAATCCCTCCCCAAGAATCCCTGAATCTTCGTAGAGCCTGGTGCGTGTGGCTGACTAGCGAGGCTTGCCCGAGTCTGTCCGGTGCGAGTGGCGGGCGGCTGCCGGCAGGCAAGAAAAAGCCCGCATCGCGGGCTTGGGGAAGTGCTGATACCGATCAACTCATTAAGTCGGTGATGGTTCGGCCCAGGTTGATAGCGAACAAGAGCAGGGTTAAAACCCAGTACAATGGCAGGCGCTTATCCTTGGCGCTGTAACCCTCGCTGAATCTGTTTTGAGGCGCCGTCGAGGCGTACAGAGCGCCCCGAAAGCCTTTGGGAATGACTACGACAAAGGCGAACAGTAGCCAATCGAAGCCCGTCTCTTGCATGGGGCCGTGATAAGCCAGCCACGCGGCAAAGCCAATCCAGATTAGTGCTATCCATGTGATTGATCTCCCTTTCGTTTGTGGGTTACTTGCCCTTCTTAGCCAGGCCAAGCTGTTTTTCCAGAGCCTCTACCTGACCTTCGGCGCGTGCTGCGCGGTCCAGGGCCTGGCGTTCGCTCTTGCGTGCCTCGATAGCTTCGGAGTCCTTTTCGTTGGCCCTGGTGACAGCCCGGTGGATCTCCTGGGCGCTGTGGTCCTTCTGGTGCTTCAACTCCAGCTCGGCACGTTCTTCCAGGGCGTGATAGTTGGCCTGTAGCTCGCGGTACAGCGCTGCGGTTTCCTCCAGGCCCGCGATCTTGGCGCGCAGGTCGTGCAGCTCTGCATCCATGCTATCAGCTAGGGCAATCGCTTCCTCGGCCTGCTCGCGGATCTGCGCGGCATTCTCTTCGATCACTCGGCGCTTTCCGTCCAGGGCCTGGTCGGCAGCAACACGGGCCAGGTTCCAGATATCGGCGCCGAAGTTCTCCAGCAACTGGGCCAGGGCAGGTGGTGGTGGGTCGATGAGTGGCTGGGCCTCTTGCTGCTTGCGGTTCTTCCACTCGCTCATGGCCTCCTGAATGGTCGTAAAGCTGCCGACGCCACCCAGGCGCTTGCGCACGTTGGCCAGGGTGGGCTTAGTGCCGTCAGCGTCCAGTTCGTCGGCGGCCTTCCAGATCATTTCCTTGGTGAGTGCCATGGGGCGTGCTCCTTTGTATGTTGTAGCGTGTAGTATTATACAACATACTACAAAATACAATACAGCCTAACGCGGCCAGTTGGCCTTGTTGGCTCCGCTCCAGCGCGGCGGGCGAGCCACCGCACCAGAGCGCAGCAGCCGTTCGATTCCACCCTCCTATACTTCAATGCCCCGCCTCCATAGGAGTTGCTGCCATGTATGACGACCAGCCACCCTTCGCACCGTTGCCTCCTAAGAATGACTGCCCGGACGGCATGAGCCACGACCGCACGGTCTACTACGGCATGGCGCAGGGCTTGCTGTCGGCCCTGTTCGTTTCGGGGATCATCAAGCCGTTTGACTATGAGCAACGCCGCGCTGGACTGGTGTGGGAGTACCAGTGGGGCAATCAGGACAACCCGGAGTGATCCCGTGGCGCGTGCACGGTGCCGGTGTCGAACGCTATCCGTGAGTTATCCACAAGCTCAGTCAAATCAGAGCCGTTAAAGGTTTAAGTTAAAAGGTTAATACGCGCGCGCGTTGTTAGCGTTTTGCGAGGCCTTGATTTACCTGGGCTGGCGGGTGGTTCTGGTCCCCGGAGTGACGAAATAGGCGGTCCCTGGAGTGACGAACCCCAGTCCCCGAAGTGACGAATCGGCGGTCCCTAGAGTGACGAATCGCGGTCCCTGGAGTGACGAACCGGCTAGGCCGCGAAATTGGGCGCGGTCCCTGGAGTGACGAATGCGCAGATAAAGCCCCCGAAGGGGCTGCGGTACAGCTCAAGAACGCATGAATCAATAGAGAAAAACCCTTACACATCAGTGGATTGACCCCTTCCGGTCCCTGGAGTGACGAATTGCCATGACTCATGCAGCGGGTGCGGCCTTTGCTTTGCGTGGCGTCTTGATACCGTTGCGCGTGGCTTTGAGCAAGGCCGCTTTGCCGGCGTCGGACTTGTTGAAGAACAACACCGCGTCTTCGTCGGGCAGGTAGGTCATGTAGTAGTCGAGCAAGCTGCCGGCCTCGGCCAGCTCCTTGACCTTGGCGCGAAACTTCTTTTCCGCCTGGGCGCTTCCGACCTTCTTTTGCAGCAGAGTCAGGCCGATCTTCCATTGGCCCTGGCCGCCGCAATGCTTTCGGCAAAGCTCATAGATGCGTTTGGCGATGGCGCTGCGTAGCCCGAAATAGTCGCCCGGAATGGTCAACACATCCATGGCTTTCGCAGCGTTAAATGTGGTGTCGGATACCTTGATCCGAATGGCGCACATGCGGTTCTTGGCGCCCCTGGTGATGATCTCCACGTCATCGAGCAGGCCCACCCAGCGCCGGCTACCGTCACGGTCTTTCGTCGATTCAAAGGTGGCCCGCATGCGAGTACCGGTGAGCCTGTCGAACGCCTTGCTAAGCAGCTCATAGCCGCGCTCGCTGGTACTGCTGCGCGTGAAGCTCAACAGTTCGTGAGCGGTCGTCTCGATAGTCGGTGATACGGCTATGCCGGCGTTGATCGCGGCCACCAGCTTCGACACGCAAAACAGCACGATATCCTTGTCATGCTGGGTCGCCCGACCGGCAACGCTGGGAATGATCTCGATCTTGTTCCCGTTGTGCTCGTAGGTGATCTGCCTGGTGTCTCCGTCTTCCACGGCGTAGATCGGGTGCTCCATTGTAGGCCGCTCGTCCTTGGGGATCGCCGGCAGGCCGGTCGCAATCCAGAAATCGAGCTGCGTTTCGAGCACCACAACTTGCTTGCGGCCCGCTGAGGCCTTCACCGCCTCGCGCCCTGGTGTCTTGTCCTTCGGCTGCTTCGCCTCTTCGCGTTTCAGCCGCTCCGCCGCCTGCTGGTAGGTTTCGCCTGGCCGGGCTTCGGCCTCAATGCGCTTGCGCCACTTGTCGATGTTGATTGCGTCCTGCCCGACCAAGGGGGCTTTGGCCGCAGAGCGACGTTTCGGCAGTGGCGAGGTGGCCAGGTCGGGATCGATATCAAACAACTCATTGGACGACATGCTGGGCCTCCTTGCTCAGATACTTGTAGATGGTGGTTCTGCTGACTTTGAACCTGGCGGCCACGTCGCTGACGGTCGTCAAGGGATCGGCCAGCAGGATCTTGATATCGCGGATCTCCTTCGCTCCAAGCGTCGGCTTGCGACCCCCTTTGCGCCCACGTGCGCGGGCGGCCTCCAGGCCGGCCATGGTCCGTTCGCGGTTTAGCTCGCGTTCGTACTCCGCCAGGGTGGCGAAGACGTTCAACTGCATCCGTCCGCCCGCCGTGCTGGTGTCGATGTGCTCGGTGAGCGATTCAAAGCGAACCTGCATGGCTTCCAGTTGCGCCATGAGCTGGAGCAGGTGGGAGAGGCTGCGACCGAAGCGGGAAAGCTGCCACACGACAACGGTATCCCCTGGGCGGAGTGCTTTTAGCATCTGCTCCAGCTCGGGCCGGTTGGCCCTGGCCCCGCTGATCTGTTCCTCATAGATCCGCGTACAACCAGCGGCGACAAGCGCGTCTCGCTGTAGGTCCAGGTTCTGGTCCTGCTTGCTGGTTCGGGCGTACCCAATGCGCAGGCCTCCGGTCAATATGTCCAGGGTTGAAGAGTCTTTGCCGTTACGCATGGTCACCTCCATGTGGTTGGCCTGGTTTGTCGGTCGATAGCACCACGCCGCCATCCCACTCGGCCACGACCTCGGCCCCGCAACATGTACAAGCGGTCGTCAACTCGGCAGCGGTTTCGGCCAGGTGTAGCTGGCCAGCATGGCCGCATGCGGTGCAACGGTACACGTACAGCGTGGTCGGGATGGGTTTGCTCATCATGGCAATTTCCGTACACCTAATGTAGACACTGAAAAGTTTACGAGAAAGTTAACAGTTATTGTCATTTTCAGAAGACGACTGCACGGAATATCAGGAGTCGGCTGCACTGGTGGATTGCAGCGCGGTGTACAGGGCCGTCTTGCTCACCTTGAGCCGTGTAGCGGCCTCTCGGACATTAAGCCCGTTGGCGATGTGCTCCCGCGCTCGCTGCAACTTGTCGGCGGTGACAACCGGCTTTCGCCCGCCCTTCCTCCCACGAGCGGCGGCGGCAGTCAACCCGGCCTTGGTGCGCTCGCGGATCAAGTCGCGCTCGAACTGGCCCAGCGCGCCGAACACGTGGAAGATGAGCCGCCCGCCTGGCGTGGTGGTGTCGATGGCTTCCGTCAGAGAACGGAAGCCGACGCCTCGCGCTTCCAGCGCGCCTATCGTTTCGATTAGGTGCGGCATAGAGCGCCCGAGCCGATCCAGCCGCCAGACGGCCAGCACGTCGCCGTCGCGCAGGTAGGCCAGCGCATCAGCCAAGCCGGGGCGGTCGGCCTTGGCCCCGGAAGCCGTGTCCTCGAAAACGCGCTCGCAGCCTGCCTTGCGTAGCGCATCCGTCTGCAAGGCGGTGTCCTGTTCCGCCGTCGATACCCGCGCATAGCCGATCAGTGCCATTTGCCGCCTCTCTTGTCCGTCATTCCGTCCGCCTATCTTAATGTCCGACAACCCGTTGTGCAATAACTTTGCTGGACAGTGTCCGGCATGGCCGACTAATGATCGTTTGACGGACATTGACGGTAAGGCATTTTTGCATTACTATGTGAAGCATCAACCTTGATTGCGAGGGCAAACCACCATGACCACATTGACCGTTACCGCACGGGGACAAGTGACGTTTCGGAAGGACGTACTGCAACACCTCGGCATCAGGCCAGGCGACAAGATCGAGCTGGACTTGTTGCCAGACGGTCGGGGCGTGCTCAAGGCGGCACGGCCCGCAGGGACGATAGCCAGCTTTGTCGGCCTGCTCGCGGGCAAGACGCAGAAGGTTGCCACCATCGAAGAAATCAACGAGGCGGCGGCGCAAGGCTGGGCAGGTAAGCAATGAAGGTCGCAGTCGATACCAACGTCCTTGTGCGTGCGGTTGTGCGTGACGATCCCGCACAAGCGGACGTTGCCGCCGCAGTCTTGACCGACGCCGAGTTGATCGCGGTCGCGCTGCCGTGCCTATGCGAATTTGTTTGGGTGCTGCTGCGTGTCTACGGCTTCCAGCAAGCCGACGCGGCCAGCGCGATCCGGGCACTACTGGCCGCCGCGAATGTGGAAGTGAACCGGCCTGCCGTGGAGGCTGGCTTGCTGGTGCTCGACGCGGGCGGAGACTTTGCCGATGGCGTCATTGCCTACGAAGGCAACTGGCTTGGCGGGGAAACCTTCGTTTCCTTCGATAAGAAGGCGGTGGCACTTCTCACGGCGCAAGGGCAATCAACGCGCCTTTTGTGACGGACATGAGCATGAACGAATTCCGCCGACTGGCCGCGAAGATCGACCAACACATGCAGCAGCTTGCCGCCCAGGGTGTCAGCGAGGCCCATGCCATCATCAATCGCATGATGGGGTACGGGCCTGACCTGCACAGGATTTGGGTCGGCACATCCGATCAGCAGCTCATGGCGCTGTCCCGCGAGTTCCCAGGGTTCTACCGCTACGCCCGCATCATGGAAGAGGCATCCGAAGCCGAGCGCCGCAAGGCTTCGCGGCCCTATGACGGCATGGCCGAGTTCTCCGAACAGCACAAGCAAATGGGCGCGCAACTGCTGACCACGGCGGCCACGCTTGAGCGTGGCTACCAGGCGTTTCGTGCGAGCGGCAGTCTCCAAGACTTCCGGCCTCAGCTCGACGAGCTGGGCCGCCTGCATCGGCAATGGCTGTCCGACCTGGAAGCCTTCAAAGACTCGCTGCGCACGCAGGGCGCAGAACCCAAGGTGCTGGAATACGTGAACGAGGCTTTCGGCCGCCTGGCCGAGCGCATCAAGCAGCTTGCCGGTTGATCGCCGGAATTTTCGGCGGTTCCGGCTTTGTCGCGCCGTGCACAAGAGTTCTGAGCAATTCCGATCTCTCGCGGCGCTTCGTGCATAGAACTTCTGACCGTTCCCGGTCAGAAGTTCTATGCACACACGGCGGCCAGCCCAGTGAACTGGTGCAGTCGCCTTCTGAAAACGACAGCGGCAGCCTGTCGCGTAACTTAGGACTTGTGCGACATGTCGTTTTCAGAAGACGGCTGCACTGAACGTCAGAAGCCGACTGCACTATAGCAGCGGAGGGGTTGGATCCATCAGGCAACGACGGGCTGCTGCCGGCCATCAGCGGACGCAGGGAGGACTTTCCGCAACCGGCCGTTCGATGCGGCACCGATGGCCTTCGCGCAGGGGTAGTGAATCCGCCAGGATTGACTTGCGCTGCCCTACCTCTCACTAGTGAGGGGCGGCAGCGCATCAAGCGGTGAGCGCACTCCGGCACCGCCAACTTTCAGCACATGCGTGTAAATCATCGTCGTAGAGACGTCGGAATGGCCGAGCAGATCCTGCACGGTTCGAATGTCGTAACCGCTGCGGAGCAAGGCCGTCGCGAACGAGTGGCGGAGGGTGTGCGGTGTGGCGGGCTTCGTGATGCCTGCTTGTTCTACGGCACGTTTGAAGGCGCGCTGAAAGGTCTGGTCATACATGTGATGGCGACGCACGACACCGCTCCGTGGATCGGTCGAATGCGTGTGCTGCGCAAAAACCCAGAACCACGGCCAGGAATGCCCGGCGCGCGGATACTTCCGCTCAAGGGCGTCGGGAAGCGCAACGCCGCTGCGGCCCTCGGCCTGGTCCTTCAGCCACCATGCCCGTGCACGCGACAGCTGCTCGCGCAGGCTGGGTGCCAAGCTCTCGGGTAACATCAAGGCCCGATCCTTGGAGCCCTTGCCCTCCCGCACGATGATCGTGCCGTGATCGAAATCCAGATCCTTGACCCGCAGTTGCAAACCCTCACTGATCCGCATGCCCGTTCCATACAGAAGCTGGGCGAACAAACGATGCTCGCCTTCCAGAAAACCGAGGATGCGAACCACTTCATCCGGGGTCAGCACCACCGGCAAGCGCCGCGACGGCCGAGGTCTTCCGATCTCCTGAAGCCAGGGCAGATCCGTGCACAGCACCTTGCCGTAGAAGAACAGCAAGGCCGCCAATGCCTGACGATGCGTGGAGACCGAAACCTTGCGCTCGTTCGCCAGCCAGGACAGAAATGCCTCGACTTCGCTGCTGCCCAAGGTTGCCGGGTGACGCACACCGTGGAAACGGATGAAGGCACGAACCCAGTGGACATAAGCCTGTTCGGTTCGTAAGCTGTAATGCAAGTAGCGTATGCGCTCACGCAACTGGTCCAGAACCTTGACCGAACGCAGCGGTGGTAACGGCGCAGTGGCGGTTTTCATGGCTTGTTATGACTGTTTTTTTGTACAGTCTATGCCTCGGGCATCCAAGCAGCAAGCGCGTTACGCCGTGGGTCGATGTTTGATGTTATGGAGCAGCAACGATGTTACGCAGCAGGGCAGTCGCCCTAAAACAAAGTTATGCCGCACCCACCCCTATGGAGTCTTGATGTTAAAAGTTATTAGTAGTTTATTGGTCTACATGACCGCGTCTGTCATGGCTGTCGCAAGTCCGTTAGCCCATTCCGGGGAGCCGAGTGGTGAGTATCCGACAGTCAACGAAATTCCGGTCGGAGAGGTCCGACTTTACCAGATTGCCGATGGTGTTTGGTCGCATATCGCAACGCAGTCGTTTGATGGCGCGGTCTACCCGTCCAATGGTCTCATTGTCCGTGATGGTGATGAGTTGCTTTTGATTGATACAGCGTGGGGTGCGAAAAACACAGCGGCACTTCTCGCGGAGATTGAAAAGCAAATTGGACTTCCCGTAACGCGTGCAGTCTCCACGCACTTTCATGACGACCGCGTCGGCGGCGTTGATGTCCTTCGGGCGGCTGGGGTGGCAACGTACGCATCACCGTCGACACGCCGGCTAGCCGAGGCAGAGGGGAACGAGATTCCCACGCATTCTCTAGAAGGACTCTCATCGAGCGGGGACGCAGTGCGCTTCGGTCCAGTAGAGCTCTTCTATCCTGGTGCTGCGCATTCGACCGACAATCTGGTTGTATACGTCCCGTCAGCGAACGTGCTATACGGTGGTTGTGCCGTTCATGAGTTGTCAAGCACGTCTGCGGGGAACGTGGCCGATGCCGATCTGGCTGAATGGCCCACCTCCGTTGAGCGGATTCAAAAACACTACCCGGAAGCAGAGGTCGTCATTCCCGGGCACGGTCTACCGGGCGGTCTAGACTTGCTCCAGCACACAGCGAACGTTGTCAAAGCACACAAAAATCGCTCAGTCGCCGAGTAGCAGATGCGGCATAACAAATCGTTGGAGCGGGACTTTTGCTACGCAGGCTGCGCCTACTCCGCAAAAGCCCCTCAACTCAGGCGTTAGGCATCACAAAGTACAGCATCGTGACCAACAGCAACGATTCCGTCACACTGCGCCTCATGACTGAGCATGACCTTGCGATGCTCTATGAGTGGCTAAATCGATCTCATATCGTCGAGTGGTGGGGCGGAGAAGAAGCACGCCCGACACTTGCTGACGTACAGGAACAGTACTTGCCAAGCGTTTTAGCGCAAGAGTCCGTCACTCCATACATTGCAATGCTGAATGGAGAGCCGATTGGGTATGCCCAGTCGTACGTTGCTCTTGGAAGCGGGGACGGATGGTGGGAAGAAGAAACCGATCCAGGAGTACGCGGAATAGACCAGTCACTGGCGAATGCATCACAACTGGGCAAAGGCTTGGGAACCAAGCTGGTTCGAGCACTGGTTGAGTTGCTGTTCAATGATCCCGAGGTCACCAAGATCCAAACGGACCCGTCGCCGAGCAACTTGCGAGCGATCCGATGCTACGAGAAAGCGGGGTTTGAGAGGCAAGGTACCGTAACCACCCCAGATGGTCCAGCCGTGTACATGGTTCAAACACGCCAGGCATTCGAGCGAACACGCAGTGATGCCTAACCCTTCCATCGAGGGGGACGTCCAAGGGCTGGCGCCCTTGGCCGCCCCTCATGTCAAACGTTAAACATCATGAGGGAAGCGGTGATCGCCGAAGTATCGACTCAACTATCAGAGGTAGTTGGCGTCATCGAGCGCCATCTCGAACCGACGTTGCTGGCCGTACATTTGTACGGCTCCGCAGTGGATGGCGGCCTGAAGCCACACAGTGATATTGATTTGCTGGTTACGGTGACCGTAAGGCTTGATGAAACAACGCGGCGAGCTTTGATCAACGACCTTTTGGAAACTTCGGCTTCCCCTGGAGAGAGCGAGATTCTCCGCGCTGTAGAAGTCACCATTGTTGTGCACGACGACATCATTCCGTGGCGTTATCCAGCTAAGCGCGAACTGCAATTTGGAGAATGGCAGCGCAATGACATTCTTGCAGGTATCTTCGAGCCAGCCACGATCGACATTGATCTGGCTATCTTGCTGACAAAAGCAAGAGAACATAGCGTTGCCTTGGTAGGTCCAGCGGCGGAGGAACTCTTTGATCCGGTTCCTGAACAGGATCTATTTGAGGCGCTAAATGAAACCTTAACGCTATGGAACTCGCCGCCCGACTGGGCTGGCGATGAGCGAAATGTAGTGCTTACGTTGTCCCGCATTTGGTACAGCGCAGTAACCGGCAGAATCGCGCCGAAGGATGTCGCTGCCGACTGGGCAATGGAGCGCCTGCCGGCCCAGTATCAGCCCGTCATACTTGAAGCTAGACAGGCTTATCTTGGACAAGAAGAAGATCGCTTGGCCTCGCGCGCAGATCAGTTGGAAGAATTTGTTCACTACGTGAAAGGCGAGATCACCAAGGTAGTCGGCAAATAATGTCTAACTCAAGCGTTGGGCGCACAATAAGGCTCCTCGCAGAGTTGCTTGAAAGTTGTTACGATTCAAATTCAATCATGAGATAGTCAGCAGATGAGCACTTCCAAGAACGCAGACAAGTAAGCCGCAGCAACCTTCATTTTTCGGTTGTTGCGGCGTTCTCATGAATCCTTTTGCTCTACGGGAGCGCCGCCAAATCCTTTGTTCAAGGAGATGGTTTCGTGCGCTCAAAAAACTTTAGTTGGCGGTACTCCCTTGCCGCCACGGTGTTGTTGTTATCACCGTTCGATTTATTGGCATCACTCGGCATGGACATGTACTTGCCAGCAGTGCCGTTTATGCCAAACGCGCTTGGTACGACAGCGAGCACAATTCAGCTTACGCTGACAACGTACTTGGTCATGATTGGTGCCGGTCAGCTCTTGTTTGGACCGCTATCGGACCGACTGGGGCGCCGCCCCGTTCTACTGGGAGGTGGCCTCGCCTACGTTGTGGCGTCAATGGGCCTCGCTCTTACGTCATCGGCTGAAGTCTTTCTGGGGCTTCGGATTCTTCAGGCTTGTGGTGCCTCGGCGTGCCTTGTTTCCACATTTGCAACAGTACGTGACATTTACGCAGGTCGCGAGGAAAGTAATGTCATTTACGGCATACTCGGATCCATGCTGGCCATGGTCCCGGCGGTAGGCCCATTGCTCGGAGCGCTCGTCGACATGTGGCTTGGGTGGCGGGCTATCTTTGCGTTTCTAGGTTTGGGCATGATCGCTGCATCTGCAGCAGCGTGGCGATTCTGGCCTGAAACCCGGGTGCAACGAGTTGCGGGCTTGCAATGGTCGCAGCTGCTACTCCCCGTTAAGTGCCTGAACTTCTGGTTGTACACGTTGTGTTACGCCGCTGGAATGGGTAGCTTCTTCGTCTTTTTCTCCATTGCGCCCGGACTAATGATGGGCAGGCAAGGTGTGTCTCAGCTTGGCTTCAGCCTGCTGTTCGCCACAGTGGCAATTGCCATGGTGTTTACGGCTCGTTTTATGGGGCGTGTGATACCCAAGTGGGGCAGCCCAAGTGTCTTGCGAATGGGAATGGGATGCCTGATAGCTGGAGCAGTATTGCTTGCCATCACCGAAATATGGGCTTCGCAGTCCGTGTTAGGCTTTATTGCTCCAATGTGGCTAGTGGGTATTGGTGTCGCCACAGCGGTATCTGTGTCGCCCAATGGCGCTCTTCGAGGATTCGACCATGTTGCTGGAACGGTCACGGCAGTCTACTTCTGCTTGGGCGGTGTACTGCTAGGAAGCATCGGAACGTTGATCATTTCGCTGTTGCCGCGCAACACGGCTTGGCCGGTTGTCGTGTACTGTTTGACCCTTGCAACAGTCGTGCTCGGTCTGTCTTGTGTTTCCCGAGTGAAGGGCTCTCGCGGCCAGGGGGAGCATGATGTGGTCGCGCTACAAAGTGCGGAAAGTACATCAAATCCCAATCGTTGAGAGAATGTGGCAAGCTATCGCCCAACAAATCGCTGCAGCCGACCCAAAACCGCTACGCGGTTTCGGTCGGCTGAGCTCAGGCGTTAGATGCACTAAGCACATAATTGCTCACAGCCAAACTATCAGGTCAAGTCTGCTTTTATTATTTTTAAGCGTGCATAATAAGCCCTACACAAATTGGGAGATATATCATGAAAGGCTGGCTTTTTCTTGTTATCGCAATAGTTGGCGAAGTAATCGCAACATCCGCATTAAAATCTAGCGAGGGCTTTACTAAGCTTGCCCCTTCCGCCGTTGTCATAATCGGTTATGGCATCGCATTTTATTTTCTTTCTCTGGTTCTGAAATCCATCCCTGTCGGTGTTGCTTATGCAGTCTGGTCGGGACTCGGCGTCGTCATAATTACAGCCATTGCCTGGTTGCTTCATGGGCAAAAGCTTGATGCGTGGGGCTTTGTAGGTATGGGGCTCATAATTGCTGCCTTTTTGCTCGCCCGATCCCCATCGTGGAAGTCGCTGCGGAGGCCGACGCCATGGTGACGGTGTTCGGCATTCTGAATCTCACCGAGGACTCCTTCTTCGATGAGAGCCGGCGGCTAGACCCCGCCGGCGCTGTCACCGCGGCGATCGAAATGCTGCGAGTCGGATCAGACGTCGTGGATGTCGGACCGGCCGCCAGCCATCCGGACGCGAGGCCTGTATCGCCGGCCGATGAGATCAGACGTATTGCGCCGCTCTTAGACGCCCTGTCCGATCAGATGCACCGTGTTTCAATCGACAGCTTCCAACCGGAAACCCAGCGCTATGCGCTCAAGCGCGGCGTGGGCTACCTGAACGATATCCAAGGATTTCCTGACCCTGCGCTCTATCCCGATATTGCTGAGGCGGACTGCAGGCTGGTGGTTATGCACTCAGCGCAGCGGGATGGCATCGCCACCCGCACCGGTCACCTTCGACCCGAAGACGCGCTCGACGAGATTGTGCGGTTCTTCGAGGCGCGGGTTTCCGCCTTGCGACGGAGCGGGGTCGCTGCCGACCGGCTCATCCTCGATCCGGGGATGGGATTTTTCTTGAGCCCCGCACCGGAAACATCGCTGCACGTGCTGTCGAACCTTCAAAAGCTGAAGTCGGCGTTGGGGCTTCCGCTATTGGTCTCGGTGTCGCGGAAATCCTTCTTGGGCGCCACCGTTGGCCTTCCTGTAAAGGATCTGGGTCCAGCGAGCCTTGCGGCGGAACTTCACGCGATCGGCAATGGCGCTGACTACGTCCGCACCCACGCGCCTGGAGATCTGCGAAGCGCAATCACCTTCTCGGAAACCCTCGCGAAATTTCGCAGTCGCGACGCCAGAGACCGAGGGTTAGATCATGCCTAGCATTCACCTTCCGGCCGCCCGCTAGCGGACCCTGGTCAGGTTCCGCGAAGGTGGGCGCAGACATGCTGGGCTCGTCAGGATCAAACTGCACTATGAGGCGGCGGTTCATACCGCGCCAGGGGAGCGAATGGACAGCGAGGAGCCTCCGAACGTTCGGGTCGCCTGCTCGGGTGATATCGACGAGGTTGTGCGGCTGATGCACGACGCTGCGGCGTGGATGTCCGCCAAGGGAACGCCCGCCTGGGACGTCGCGCGGATCGACCGGACATTCGCGGAGACCTTCGTCCTGAGATCCGAGCTCCTAGTCGCGAGTTGCAGCGACGGCATCGTCGGCTGTTGCACCTTGTCGGCCGAGGATCCCGAGTTCTGGCCCGACGCCCTCAAGGGGGAGGCCGCATATCTGCACAAGCTCGCGGTGCGACGGACACATGCGGGCCGGGGTGTCAGCTCCGCGCTGATCGAGGCTTGCCGCCATGCCGCGCGAACGCAGGGGTGCGCCAAGCTGCGGCTCGACTGCCACCCGAACCTGCGTGGCCTATACGAGCGGCTCGGATTCACCCACGTCGACACTTTCAATCCCGGCTGGGATCCAACCTTCATCGCAGAACGCCTAGAACTCGAAATCTAACGTCCGTTCGGGCATCGAGGTCCATGTCGGGGTGGGACGGGCCCGTGGCTTCAAGATCACTTGCAGTCCGACCGCGATGTCTTGGTTGCGCGAGAGGTTGTCGATATGCTGAGTGTGCGATGGTTGATCGCTTCCTCGCCGCTCTCCACGGCGACGATGGCCGCCGCCATCAGCAAGTGCGCCAGTTCCCCTATGGTGCCCTCGCTGCGTGTGAGCAGGTAGCGAGCCATGTCCAGCGTGGCAATTGGGGAAGGCCGGCGCAGCGGGAGCGAAGCGGCGAAGCTGGCCAGCAGTGAGCAGCAATCGTCGTTGGCCTCCCATACCGGCAGCATCATCGGCTCGAAGCGATTTTCCAACTGGTCATCGGAGCGGATGGCTAGGTAGGCGTCGCGCGTGCCTACCCCAACCAACGGGATGCGCAGTTCGTTGCCGAGGAAGCGCAGCAGGTTGAGGAATTCCCGGCGGTTGACGCTGTTGCCGGCCAGCACGTTGTGCAGCTCGTCGATCACCAGCATGCGCACGCCGACCTTGCGCAGCAGTGCCAGAGCCAGTTGCTCCATTTCCGGCAACCGTGGGCGTGGGCGCAGCGGCGCGCCCATCGCGGCGAGCAGCGCGACGTAGAAGCGGATCACGGACGGCTCGGACGGCATCTGCACGACCAACACCGGGATGTGCTCCTGGTCGGCGTCGGAGCTGGCCGGGTGGGTGCGGCGGAACTTCTCGACGATCATCGACTTGCCATTGTTGGTCGGGCCAACCAGCAGCAGGTTGGGCATGCGTTGCTTGTTTGGCCACGCATAAAGGGCTTCCAGCCGGTTCAGCGCCTCGACTGCGCGCGGATAGCCGATCCAGCGGTCGGCGCGAAGGCGCTGGATGCGCTCGTCCGCCGGAAGACGGGCCAAGCCCTGGGCCGCCGGCAGCAGGTGGGACAGGTCGATGATGGGATATTCGTCCACGGCTACCACTCCTCAATCTGGTCGAACGGTTTGGCGGGTGGCAAGTTGTCTGCCTGCGGGTCGGCAATATCCGTATCCGGCGGAACGGGCTTGTCCGGCCGAGCTGATGTCTTGAGGTGCTGGCGGCGATCCGCGTCACGCCGCGCCTTGCGTGTGGCCTTCTGCGCGCTGGTCACAATCTCACGCATCTGGCCGATCATGCGGAACAGCGCCGACTCATCCACCTGTTCGCGCCCTTGCTGCCGCAGTTTCGCCAGCGCCTGCCGTTGTTCCCAGAGGGTGACAGCCGGATGCGACAAGGTACGGTAGGGAATTTCCAGGTAATGCTGTCCCTCCGGTTCCAGGACCCAGATACGGCTGATGTCGCGCGGATCGCGCCGGATCAGAAAGGACGGCCAGCGTTCACGCCGCGCAATCCACGGCTTGAGCGCATCGGCGTAGTAGTGGATGTGGTCGATGACAAAGCCGGTGCGGGTCAGCGTGCGCCGGAGGATCGGCAGAAAATCGACCAGGAACGAAGTAGCGCGTGTGACGACGGCCGGTACGCCGACACGCGCCACGGCCTCGGCCCAGCGCGCGGCCGGCGGTTGGAGCAGGCCGTTGTGCACCGAACCGTGGTAGGTGCCGACCGCCAATGTGAGCCAGCGCTCTAGCTCGCGCAGCGTCAGGGCGGCCTTGTTTTCGGAATCGTAGTCGCCGCGCTGGTCAGGGTTGGAGAAGGTCGTTCCCGGCAGTTCGTCGTGAATCATCTGCATCGCCGTGCCGATGATCCGTTCCACGATGCCGCCATAGTGCGGCTGTCCCAGCGGGCGATAGTCCAGCCGGATGCCATGCTGCTCGCAACCCCGGCGCAGGGCCTCGCTCTTGAACTCGGCCGCGTTGTCTAGGTAGAGCAGCAAGGGCTTGCCGCTCATCTGCCAATCCATTTCCACGTTCAGTCCTTCCAGCCAAGGGCGCTTGTCGCAGGCGACATGCACGAGGCACAGGCCAACCGAAACGGCAGACGGCGCTTCCAGCGTGACGACCATGCCGAGCACGCAGCGGGTGAACACGTCGATGGCGAGGGTCAGGTACGGGCGGCCAATAGGTTGCCGGTCGCGGTCATCGACCACGATCAGGTCGATGACCGTATGGTCTATCTGCACCTGCTCCAGCGGCGCGGTCACGGCAGGAGGCTCGCCGCCCACACCTTGTAGGTCACGAGCGGCATCCTGGCCTTCCCGCCGGCGGATGACCTTGCGCGGGTCAAGGCTAGCGATCCGTAAGGCCACGGTATTGCGCGCCGGCACTCGCAGTTTTTGAGCCTTGCACACCTGAGTGACTTCGCGGTGAAAGGCCGCTAGGCTGCGCTTCTGCTTGGTCAGGAACCGCTTTTGCAGTAGCTCGTGGATGACGCGCTCGACCGGTTCCGGCAAGCGCCCCTTACCTTTACCTCCACCGGACTGGCCGGGCACCAGATCCGTCACGAGGCCGCTGCCTTGCCGGGCACGCCGGATCAGAACGTATACCTGGCGCCGAGACAAGCCCAGCGCCTGAGCCGCCATATCGGCCGCTTCGTGCCCGACCGTCTCCGACTGCGCCAACGGACTGATGATCTCCGCACGACGGCGCGCACGCTCCCAAGCCTCATCAGGCAGAGTGGCCACGCCTTGTTCTGGAATCCGTGGGGTGTCCGTCGCCATGCTCACCTCGCTTTGGTGCACACGAGTATTGAGCATAGTCGAGATTGGTGCAGATCACTTCTGATATTGAACTGTCAGGAGCTGGCTGCACAACAGCCATTACGCCCAATCAACTGGTGCAGTCGTCTTCTGAAAATGACAAAAGCGAAACCCTGCAGACCTGTCCAGAAAACCACCGTTTACTGCACAGGCATTTGCCGGGATCTACGCGGCTTCCTCTGCGACAACGGTGCAGTGGTCCAGGGACACTGCGCCCGAAACATCCTCCACCATGATGACCGGTTCGCAGCACATGACGAATGCTCGACCGCAGGTTTTGGTCTGGATCGACTCGCCCGAGCCAAGCAACTCTTCATAGGTCACTGTCACGCCTTCTTTGTACTGGGCGTTCCAGTCGTAACACTGGATCTTGGCTGCATCCTCCTGCTCGCGCAGGGTCATATTTGGGCGCTTCGGTTTCGGCATAACGGCAGTCCTATGTAGGTGGGTTCTGTGTAGAGATCGCTTGGCGTAGCGCTGACTCGGCAGCGCTATCGTCCATGTCCATGTAGTAAGCATCCGCCACCAGCTCGTCGATCTCGCGGGCGCTCACATTAGCATCGAGCGCGGCGCGTAGCAGGCCGGCGTCGAGTCGGTCGTATTTGTAGGCTATGGCCAGCGCCGGGTTGTCCTGGGCGTTGTTGGCCATGAAGAACCCGTAGGAAAACCCTTCCGGGGTTGCGCTGCGGGCGTTCTTGGTGGCGAGGCGGTTGCCGCCGAACTTGCGGTGCATCTTCGAGCCGTCCGAGGCCTCGACCGGGGCAATGGGCAGGTTTGCATTGAAGCGGCCCCAAAGCAGGGTTTTCTTCGTGTACGGGTCGCCCAGGTGGTGCGGGTCGAAGGCTAGGCGCCACGGCGGCAGGCCGCCCAGCTTTTCGATCCGACCTACCGGGTTCTCGATGGCCCATACGGCAGGCCGGAAATATTCAATGGTGCGCAATGTCTGGTGAACGAGCTGCACGGCGGCAACCGTGCGCCCGTCTGCATCTTTGGCTGCGAAGTGTCGGGCGCCACTGGTGGCGAATTCTGTGCACGGGCACGCGGCGAGGATGGCGTAGATATCCAGGCCGTCGAAATCGCCAAACCAGTCACCGAAGAAGCCGGCGCCGAACTCGTTTACGTCGCCGGTAACGGGGTTGTCCTGTATGTCGAAGCGCAGGACCTGGTAGCCGGCATCCTCCCACGGCTGCGACCACTGCCCGGTATGGTCGAACAGCGACAGCACTACCTTGTCGGCATTGGCCCGCCCTTCGCCCTGGGCGAAGGCGTGGCGCTTCCATTCGGCAATGCGGGCTTGGGCGGCGGCCTGGTCAAGCCAGCCGTGTGACCGGGTGTGGCGGGCCACCTTGTCGGCCAGGCGCACGATCTCGGACGGCCTAGGCGCGTCGAACAAGTGGTGCTCCAGCTCGCCCGAGCTAATGGCGCTGAACTCGGCGGTGATCTGGCTTAGCTCGAAGTCGTCAACGCCCAGGGCCTGGGCGGTGAATAGCCCAGGCTGTGCTGGGCGGATCTGCGTACTGAGCATGGTTCACTCCCCCTTGAAGTAGTCGGGGCGCTGCTCCAGCTCGCGGGCGATCAACTCGTCAGCGAACAGCGGCGCGGCCTTCTCGATGCGCTTGGCCATCTTCTGCTTGCGTACCCGGTCTTTGGCCTCGGCACTCCAGCGCTTGACGGCGCGGGACTGGGGGAAGTCCAGGCAAACACCGTAACCCACGGGGCGGCGCTGCCATGCCTGGTGCATTTCTTCCGGCATCCGCGTCCCCGCTGGGGCCTCGATCACCAGCAACTCAAAGTCGCCAGGGCAGGGCTGGTGCGGCAGGCACCATCGAAGGGAGTAGCGCCACATGGGCGGCGCTACGTGATGGGCATTCGCAGCCATCAGACAAAATCCCAACTTGTCTGGTCCCAGCCCGGCAGCTTGGACTGAGCTATGCGGCGAATTTCATGCAGGGTGCGGAATGCCTGGGTAGCGTAATAGTCGGGGTTTTGGTTGGACTGATACTCCAAGCACTGGATGAGTTTGAGGGCTTCGAGCGGGGTAGGTTTGCGCACAGTTTCATCCAGGCCGAACAGCTCGCCCTTGAAGGTTTCGCCAGGGTAGCGGGTGCGCACGGAGCGAATGTTTTCGTCAAGCAGTTGCTGGCCTTGATCCGCAAGGATCTGGTAGGTGGTCGCATCCGGCTTGCCGGTGCAGGTGAACATGAGAATGGCGGAGATGTGAAAACGATTCAGGATATAAGCGCTCATGGAAACTCCTTCGCAGATTCCCCGGAGCGGTTGCCGCCGCTGGTTTCCGGGGTGTTGAAGCGGTATTGCTTCGACGTGGTTAGTATCTCAAATCGCGGCCCTGTCGTCAACTGTTGGTCAAATAATCTTTGACGAATAATTGACTTGACGCGGCGCGCTTTTCGGAGCTGCTTAGATGCCGAGGTGGGAGCGGGAGGTAAACATAAAGCGCGCCCGCGAAGCGGGTGCAGCCCCGCTTTTGCCCTGGAGCGTAAGTCTCCCCCGGTGGATCTGCTCGTCAGCCTTCGGTTGGTCGCGGTAAGCCCCGACTACCCGGAGCTGGGCCGCCGTCATGGGGACCGTGGAATAGCGGAGCGACCGGAGGGAGTGAGCATATGCCGCGAAAGCCCCTTGACGGCATAGGCCCAGCGGAGGGTAGGCGAATAGGGCTGATAGCGGCCAGCCGGAGGGTGATGAGCACACCCAGGACGCGCAGGGGCGGCAAGGTGGCCAGCAGGCCGCCGCGCAGGCCGACAGGCCGGAGGGCAAGCGGAGCGCGCAGCGCCTGGCGGGCCAGGTGCGCAGTAGGAAAGCCGTGGCCAAGGTTTCGCATGGGCAAGAAAAAGCCCGCTTGCGCGGGCTTCTGTGGAGGCTTATCGCCGTGGGTTGGTGTGCAGGCCCCAGCCGTACACTGGTGGTTGATCGCTGATGCGAATACCGCGTGTGTCTTCGCAAATCCGACCCGCGACTACTGCGCCTGGTGAGTAGATCTGACCGCCCAGCAGGCAGCCACGGGCAGGAGCTGGGGCAGGGCGGTTTGCCTTCGCTTCCAGGGGTTGTACGCCGGAATCCCAGAAATTTCCGTCAGCCCAGCTCCAGTCCCGCCACGAGCGCATCCAGGTCGATGAACTTGCCGTCAGTCTGGAAGGTGTAATGCCCGTTCAGCAGGATGTGCCGCCAGGCCGCTGGCGACATCTGCGTGATCAACGCCAGCGCCTTGGCATTGCCAGCTGCCTCGTACTTCGTCAGCAGCAGGGACAGGATCGCCGAGTTGTAGAAGATGATCGCGTTGCCGATCAGCCTGGCGCACTGGTTGCTGATCTCGATTTCGATGTCGGTGCGGCCGGTCAATTCCTTCTTCCCACCGACTTGGGCGATGGTCGAGCGTAGCTGGTGATAGGACTCAATGCGGTTCTGCGAGCGGTGAACATTACGCTCCAGTTGCGGGTCGCGCAGGTAGCGCAGTGTGTAGATACTGCGGATGAGCTTGTCGAACTCGAAGATTGCGCGCCGCGTCGGGTTCGGCGCCGTATAGGTGCACAGCTTGCGGATCAGCGTGCCCTGCGTCATTTCCTTCAGGCCCAGTGTGGCGACGATTCGGTCGATGTTCGCCTTCTCACCGACGATGAGTTGCCGGTCGATCTGGCCAGCCGGCCGGATCAGGCATTTCTCGTACAATGCCAGATCATCGGCGCAATACAGCTCCTGCAACTGGTCGTCGAGGTCGGTGAAGCGCGGCTCGAAACGAAGTCCGAACCAGTGCAGGATGGCGAAGTTGGCCTTGTTGATGCTGTGCATGTCGCCGGTGATCGCGCTCGGCACGATGTCCGACGTGTTGCGGTACCAGATGTCGAACACGTGGTGAGCCTCGTACTCGTGTGCGCCTATCAGGTAGCCGTTCAACGGCACGTGATTGCACAGCAGCGTGTAGGCGACGACGCCCTTGCCGCGGCCGAAATATTTGCGCGAGTAGCGCGCCTTCACAGTTGGTCGCTCGACGCCGAATTTCTGCCCATCAACGGCACCGTACAACGAATCGAGGTCGAACGAGTAATGCGGGAAGATCGGCAGTGCGGCGATGGCGTTGCTGATGCAATCGTTGGCCACATGTAGCGTCGCCTGGCGCAGGTACTGCTGGTAGGTACTCTCCAGGACGTGGTACGGGATGTCGCTGGTACGTGCCATAACCTGGTTGCCGTGGTTCATGGCTTGGGCAATGATCACCGCCATCAGACTGTCGGCGTCGGCTACCTTCTTCGCATAGCGTGGCTGCAATGGTGTCAGCGCCGACAGGAACTGGCACTGGCCGTTGACGAAGCGAAACACGTCGGCGACATCGCAGTATGGCAGTTGCTCGTAGAGAGCTTGCTCGCGCGCCTTCTGGTTCTCCCCCTTGGGCTTGCGCCAGGTCAGTCTCTGCGTGTCCTTGTCGTATTCCAGGTGCGTCAGCTTGCCCTGTTTCAGCTCGCGATTGAACGCCACCCATTGCGCACGCAACTCGGCCGCCAGTGCATCGAGCTGGGCACTGACCGGCTGCCGCAGGAAGGGGATGTCCATCTGCGCGAGCACGGCGGCTTTCTCGTCCATCGAAACCAACTCGTCGGACAAATGCCGGTGCTGCAAGCTGTCGTCAATGTAGAGCTCGCCCGCCTGGAAGCGTTTCCTGACCTGACGGTAAAGCCAGAATTCGTAACGATCGGCATGCAGGCCTGTCGGCGTGCCTTCGGCATCGAACATCAGCAGGTACGGACGCAAGCGTTTCGGCAGCGTTGCCGCCGGACATTCGTCGAGTGGCCGTTGTGATAGGCGCTGCTGCTTGGCGAACACGCTCTTGGCCCAAGTCAGCGCCGCGAGCCATGGGTTATCGGGGGCCGTGCCGGCGAAGTCGAGCGCGACGTACAGCGGCCGTAGATGGCGTCGAATGCGTTCGGCCAGGCCGTCCACCGCCTGCCAGTGCAGCGCCAGTTTGTTCAGTGGCTTGACGCTCATGCGCTGCGCCGTGTTTTGCAGCAATTCCCTGGACATGATTTTGTAGGCGCGTTGGCGCACCTCGCCGAACGGCGTCGGATCGGCCACGCTGTCGTCCACGTACAGCGACAGCAGGCGGCCAACCTGCGGCGTTTCCTGATGGCGTCGCAGCTGTTCGGCGACAAAGGACTGTTTCGCACCCGTGCGGCTCTCGTCCTCAAGTTTTTTCATGTGGAAGGCCATCGCGTCGACCAGGTTGTCGGTGAGCTGCCGGTAACGTACCCAGGCATAGCACAGCAGGTAGAGCCGGGTCTGCTCCGCCTTCAGGTGGCGCAGGTCATGGACGGTATAGAAGTTCGCCAGGCTCGCGTAGTACAGCAGGTTCTGCTGCGAGATGCCGAGCTTGGGCAGCAGCGCCTTGGCGATCCCGTGCAAGGACTTCAGCGTGGCGCGCTTCTCGCGCTCCCCTGCCATCTGACGCCAGCCGAAATCTTTAGCGTCCTGCTTGAGCGCTGCCAGTTGAGACAGGGTGTCGTCACGCACCAGGAGCTGGCCCAGCGCAGCTTTGGCCGATTCGTCCAACACTTCTGCCAGCAAGCCGCCCAAGCGCCTGCGTTCGGTGGACAGGGCTTCACTGACCAGCTCTTGTAAGGTGGTGTGGCCGGGCCGGATGATTTTGTGCTCGCTGAGCCAAACGATCAGTTCGGCGGCCACGAATCCTGGCATTACGTCGCGCCGCACGATCTGTTCAGCCTGCTGTGCCAGTTGCGGCAGGAAGCTAGCCGCCCACGACCGGTAGCCGAACAGTTCGGCGATCTGACCCCTCTGGCTGTAGTGCTCATGCTTGGTGATCGCCTTGCGTTCGAACGCTTCGCCGTGGAAATAGCGACTCAGCACGAAGGCGCAATCGTCCTCGACCTCATGCCAATCGAAGCGGAAGAAAGCATGCTTGGCCTTGAAGTAGCCGATCTGCAAGACGCAATAGACTTGGGCCTGCAGGCTAGGCCGGCTGCTGGCGAACGCCAGTTCAGATTCGGTCAACGCCAGGTATTCCAGCCGCTGAGCATCGTCGAAGTCCGGTAGGCCGTACAAGGCTTCCTGCTCTGCGTCAGAAAAGACGGTGAGTAGCTTATTCTTGTTGCTCATCGACCGTCCTTCCCGCACCACGCCAACCTGCTCGCGTCAATGTTTCGATCAACGTAGTGCGCTTGACATTGAAGTTGCGGCACACCGCCGCCTTAGACATGCCGCCATCGAGCGCGGCGACGATGGCGTCCAGCTTCTCACCAGTGATCGCCTGCGGCCGGCCGCCGATCCGGCCGCGTTTGCGTGCGGCGGCCAAGCCCGCGACGACGCGCTCCTGAATCAAGGCGCGCTCGTACTGCGCGAGCGCACCGAACACCTGGAACAGGAATTCGCCCGAGGGCGTCGTAGTGTCCAGGTTCTCTGTCAGCGAGCGGAACGCCACCCGCTTGTCCTTGAGCGAAGTCACAATGGCGAGCAGGTGCGACAGCGAGCGACCGAGCCGGTCGAGTTTCCACACCACCAGCACATCGCCGGCTCGAACGAACTCAAGCGCCCGCGCCAAGCCGGCACGGTCATCCTTCGCGCCAGAGGCACGATCCTCAAACAGGTGACGCGGATCGACGCCGGCGGCGAGCAGCGCGTCGCGCTGCAAGTCCGTGCTCTGGCGGTCGGAGTCCGACGACACGCGCATGTAGCCAACCAACATAGGCGGATAACCATCAAAAACAGGTTTCCGCATAATAGTGAATAGCGATAGAGTTTTCCGTACATTTTTGAGGGGGTGTTGCACAGGTAGCACAGCGGCGGCTGACAGCCTGTCGCAAAACAAATGTTTTACGACACCTCCTTGAGGTTGCCGCGTTTACATCATTACCTGAACAGGTATAAAATTCCGTCATGACAAACAAAGAAAAACCGCTCGAATGGATCGCGAGCAGCCACAAGGATTTGATGGCGTTGCCGTCCGACGTGCGTCGCCGTTTCGGTTACGCGCTCTCGTTGGCGCAGATAGGCGATCAGGATGACGCAGCAAAGGTGCTCAAGGGGTTCGGTGGTGCCGGCGTGCTGGAGGTCGTCGAAGACGATGCCGGCGGCACCTATCGAGCGGTATACACGGTCAAGTTTGCGGAAGCGGTGTTCGTCCTGCACTGCTTCCAGAAGAAGAGCAAGAGCGGAATCGCCACGCCAAAGGCCGACATGGACATCATCCGCGCTCGGCTGAAGGTGGCCGAGGTATTGGCACAGGAGCTACGAAATGCAAAAACGAATCATTGAAGGCGTCGAGGTTCAGCGCAGCTCGGGCAACGTCTTTGCCGACCTTGGACTGCCTGACGCTGAAAAGCTCAAGATCAAGACCGGCCTGGTGGTCGAGATCAGGAGGGCCATGCGCGCCCTTGGGCTGACTCAACAAGCGGCGGCCAAACGCATGGGCATCCCGCAACCGAAGGTGTCGGGCATGATGCGCGGCGACTTCACCAATCTATCCGAACGCAAGCTGATGGATTGTCTGAATCGCCTCGGCTACGACATCGAAATCAAGGTACGGCCAGCAGCCGAGCCGATCGGGCATCTAACGCTCGCAACCGCTTAATCGGAGCCCTCCTGATGGCAGCCCGCATCACCGACGACGAATGGGACGAACTGACTCCCGAGAATTTCGATACCACGGCACTGCTGCGTGCAGTCGATGCCGTGGACGTGCTGCGCGGCGATTTGAATGACAGCGCAGACGGCGCACCTCCGCAACTGCGCACCGACCTGTTGAAGCTGCATCAACTGGCAATGGCCGCGTTCAACGAGGGATCACGCAGCCGAGTGGCTGAGCTATTTGATCTCGCCGTGGATCTTCAGGATCAGGTTGATCATCTGATGACCTCGCTGGAACAAGTGCAAGAAACCCTGTCCCGGTTGACGGCGCTCTACCCAGAAAGCCTGTCCTGAATGTTCTTGGAGACAACCACATCATGAGCCGCAGCCGCCGCAAAACGCCCATCGTTGGGCACACGACCTGCCGTAGCGAGCGCGAGGACAAGAAACTCTGGCATCAGCGCTGGCGAACTCACGAGCGCACCGCGCTGGCCAGCGCGTCGCCGGAAGCTCTATGCGCCCATCTGCCTCTACTGGAAAACCAGGTCAGCAACGTCTGGTCGATGGGTAAGGATGGCCGCTCCTACTGGCCCATCAAGCGCCAGGCCGCCACGGCGGATCGCATTGCCAACCACAAGGGACGCAATCCGCAAGAGCGCGCCTCCCTGAAAAAGCGTCTGCTGCGCAAGTGGATGAGCAAATGAACCTGTCCACCGGCTATCGCTTGGGCGCGAATCGCTGAAGAAGCAGAACTCCCAGCCGGCTACGAGGGCACGGCGACGCCAGAGGCGCATCGGGCCTGCGAGGTGATCCAGGAGCGGATTCGAGAGCACGTCGTCGCCACCAATGACATGCGGCTGTTCGGCCTGCTGCACCTGCTTGGGCAGGCGTCGCTGCGCATGGAGCAAGCGCTGTGGCCGGAAGAATATGCGCGGATGACCCGCGAGGTCGAGGAAGCTCTCCGAGAGGCCGACGACCCCAACGCCAAGTCGTACACCCACGAAGAAGTCATGCGGGCGATGCAGGAACTCATCGACCAAGCGCGAGACAAGCCATGTTGATCGGCTGACGGAAATTTCTGGGTTTCCGGCTTACAACCCCATTTCAGGCGCATAACGCTGAACCCAGCGGTAAATCGTGGAGTGATCGACATTCACTCCGCGTTCAGCCAGCATCTCCTGCAGCTCACGGTAACTGATGCCGTATTTGCAGTACCAGCGTACGGCCCACAGAATGATGTCACGCTGAAAATGCCGGCCTTTGAATGGGTTCATGTGCAGCTCCATCAGCAAAAGGGGATGATAAGTTTATCACCACCGACTATTTGCAACAGTGCCAACCCATGTTATATTGCACAAGATAAAAATATATCATCATGAACAATAAAACTGTCTGCTTACATAAACAGTAATACAAGGGGTGTTATGAGCCATATTCAACGGGAAACGTCTTGCTCGAGGCCGCGATTAAATTCCAACCTGGATGCTGATTTATATGGGTATAGATGGGCTCGCGATAATGTCGGGCAATCAGGTGCGACAATCTATCGATTGTATGGGAAGCCCAATGCGCCAGAGTTGTTTCTGAAACATGGCAAAGGTAGCGTTGCCAATGATGTTACAGATGAGATGGTCAGACTAAACTGGCTGACGGCATTTATGCCTCTTCCGACCATCAAGCATTTTATCCGTACTCCTGATGATGCATGGTTACTCACCACTGCGATCCCCGGGAAAACAGCATTCCAGGTATTAGAAGAATATCCTGATTCAGGTGAAAATATTGTTGATGCGCTGGCAGTGTTCCTGCGCCGGTTGCATTCGATTCCTGTTTGTAATTGTCCTTTTAACAGCGATCGCGTATTTCGTCTCGCTCAGGCGCAATCACGAATGAATAACGGTTTGGTTGATGCTAGTGATTTTGATGACGAGCGTAATGGCTGGCCTGTTGAACAAGTCTGGAAAGAAATGCATAAGCTTTTGCCATTCTCACCGGATTCAGTCGTCACTCATGGTGATTTCTCACTTGATAACCTTATTTTTGACGAGGGGAAATTAATAGGTTGTATTGATGTTGGACGAGTCGGAATCGCAGACCGATACCAGGATCTTGCCATCCTATGGAACTGCCTCGGTGAGTTTTCTCCTTCATTACAGAAACGGCTTTTTCAAAAATATGGTATTGATAATCCTGATATGAATAAATTGCAGTTTCATTTGATGCTCGATGAGTTTTTCTGATAGTTAGTCTTTGTAGAGACACAAACCTGAAATTCCGGACACCGCGCTTCAGGACATCTCCCTGGACGCCGATATCTGGCAGTATCCGGACGGGGCACTGTTGCAAATAGTCGGTGGTGATAAACTTATCATCCCCTTTTGCTGATGGAGCTGCACATGAACCCATTCAAAGGCCGGCATTTTCAGCGTGACATCATTCTGTGGGCCGTACGCTGGTACTGCAAATACGGCATCAGTTACCGTGAGCTGCAGGAGATGCTGGCTGAACGCGGAGTGAATGTCGATCACTCCACGATTTACCGCTGGGTTCAGCGTTATGCGCCTGAAATGGAAAAACGGCTGCGCTGGTACTGGCGTAACCCTTCCGATCTTTGCCCGTGGCACATGGATGAAACCTACGTGAAGGTCAATGGCCGCTGGGCGTATCTGTACCGGGCCGTCGACAGCCGGGGCCGCACTGTCGATTTTTATCTCTCCTCCCGTCGTAACAGCAAAGCTGCATACCGGTTTCTGGGTAAAATCCTCAACAACGTGAAGAAGTGGCAGATCCCGCGATTCATCAACACGGATAAAGCGCCCGCCTATGGTCGCGCGCTTGCTCTGCTCAAACGCGAAGGCCGGTGCCCGTCTGACGTTGAACACCGACAGATTAAGTACCGGAACAACGTGATTGAATGCGATCATGGCAAACTGAAACGGATAATCGGCGCCACGCTGGGATTTAAATCCATGAAGACGGCTTACGCCACCATCAAAGGTATTGAGGTGATGCGTGCACTACGCAAAGGCCAGGCCTCAGCATTTTATTATGGTGATCCCCTGGGCGAAATGCGCCTGGTAAGCAGAGTTTTTGAAATGTAAGGCCTTTGAATAAGACAAAAGGCTGCCTCATCGCTAACTTTGCAACAGTGCCCGCTCAGATCGACACCACGACTGCGTCCGGTCGCATGGTGTTCGGAATCTTCGCCACCTTGGCCGAGTTCGAGCGGGATCTGATCCGAGAGCGCACCATGGCGGGTCTCGCCTCCGCGAGAGCGCGCGGTCGCAAGGGCGGACGAAAATTCGCGCTCACCAAAGCTCAGGTGCGTCTCGCGCAAGCCGCCATGGCCCAGCGCGATACTTCAGTTTCCGATCTCTGCAAGGAACTCGGCATCGAGCGCGTCACTCTCTACCGATATGTCGGTCCCAAAGGCGAGCTCAGAGACCATGGAAAGCATGTTCTCGGACTTACGTAGCAACTCGTTTCTTTTCGCAGGTTGAGCCACCTCCGCGCTTCATCAGAAAACTGAAGGAACCTCCATTGAATCGAACTAATATTTTTTTTGGTGAATCGCATTCTGACTGGTTGCCTGTCAGAGGCGGAGAATCTGGTGATTTTGTTTTTCGACGTGGTGACGGGCATGCCTTCGCGAAAATCGCACCTGCTTCCCGCCGCGGTGAGCTCGCTGGAGAGCGTGACCGCCTCATTTGGCTCAAAGGTCGAGGTGTGGCTTGCCCCGAGGTGATCAACTGGCAGGAGGAACAGGAGGGTGCATGCTTGGTGATAACGGCAATTCCGGGAGTACCGGCGGCTGATCTGTCTGGAGCGGATTTGCTCAAAGCGTGGCCGTCAATGGGGCAGCAACTTGGCGCTGTTCACAGCCTATCGGTTGATCAATGTCCGTTTGAGCGCAGGCTGTCGCGAATGTTCGGACGCGCCGTTGATGTGGTGTCCCGCAATGCCGTCAATCCCGACTTCTTACCGGACGAGGACAAGAGTACGCCGCAGCTCGATCTTTTGGCTCGTGTCGAACGAGAGCTACCGGTGCGGCTCGACCAAGAGCGCACCGATATGGTTGTTTGCCATGGTGATCCCTGCATGCCGAACTTCATGGTGGACCCTAAAACTCTTCAATGCACGGGTCTGATCGACCTTGGGCGGCTCGGAACAGCAGATCGCTATGCCGATTTGGCACTCATGATTGCTAACGCCGAAGAGAACTGGGCAGCGCCAGATGAAGCAGAGCGCGCCTTCGCTGTCCTATTCAATGTATTGGGGATCGAAGCCCCCGACCGCGAACGCCTTGCCTTCTATCTGCGATTGGACCCTCTGACTTGGGGTTGATGTTCATGCCGCCTGTTTTTCCTGCTCATTGGCACGTTTCGCAACCTGTTCTCATTGCGGACACCTTTTCCAGCCTCGTTTGGAAAGTTTCATTGCCAGACGGGACTCCTGCAATCGTCAAGGGATTGAAACCTATAGAAGACATTGCTGATGAACTGCGCGGGGCCGACTATCTGGTATGGCGCAATGGGAGGGGAGCAGTCCGGTTGCTCGGTCGTGAGAACAATCTGATGTTGCTCGAATATGCCGGGGAGCGAATGCTCTCTCACATCGTTGCCGAGCACGGCGACTACCAGGCGACCGAAATTGCAGCGGAACTAATGGCGAAGCTGTATGCCGCATCTGAGGAACCCCTGCCTTCTGCCCTTCTCCCGATCCGGGATCGCTTTGCAGCTTTGTTTCAGCGGGCGCGCGATGATCAAAACGCAGGTTGTCAAACTGACTACGTCCACGCGGCGATTATAGCCGATCAAATGATGAGCAATGCCTCGGAACTGCGTGGGCTACATGGCGATCTGCATCATGAAAACATCATGTTCTCCAGTCGCGGCTGGCTGGTGATAGATCCCGTCGGTCTGGTCGGTGAAGTGGGCTTTGGCGCCGCCAATATGTTCTACGATCCGGCTGACAGAGACGACCTTTGTCTCGATCCTAGACGCATTGCACAGATGGCGGACGCATTCTCTCGTGCGCTGGACGTCGATCCGCGTCGCCTGCTCGACCAGGCGTACGCTTATGGGTGCCTTTCCGCAGCTTGGAACGCGGATGGAGAAGAGGAGCAACGCGATCTAGCTATCGCGGCCGCGATCAAGCAGGTGCGACAGACGTCATACTAGATATCAAGCGACTTCTCCTATCCCCTGGGAACACATCAATCTCACCGGAGAATATCGCTGGCCAAAGCCTTAGCGTAGGATTCCGCCCCTTCCCGCAAACGACCCCAGACCTCGGGGCAAGCCACACCTCGACCTTTGAGCCAAATGAGGCGGTCACGCTCTCCAGCGAGCTCACCGCGGCGGGAAGCAGGTGCGATTTTCGCAAGGCATGCCCGTCACCACGTCGAAAAACAAAATCACCAGATTCTCCGCCTCTGACAGGCAACCAGTCAGAATGCGATTCACCAAAAAAAATATTAGTTCGATTCAATGGAGGTTCCTTCAGTTTTCTGATGAAGCGCGAATATAGAGAAATATCCCGAATGTGCAGTTAACGAATTCTTGCGGTTTCTTTTAGCGCCGCCAATACCGCCAGCCCGTCGCGCAAGGGGCGCGGCTCGTGTGTGCGGATGAAGTCAGCTCCACCTGCGGCGGCGGCAAGCTCTGCAGCGAGTGTCGCGGCCCCGACATCCCCCGGACCACGGCCTGTGAGCGCGCGCAGAAAGGATTTGCGCGAAACAGACAGAAGCACCGGCAAATCGAAGCGCAGCCGCAATTCATCGAACCGCGCCAGCACCGAGAGCGAGGTTTCGGGAGCAGCCCCCAGAAAAAACCCCATGCCGGGATCAAGGACAAGGCGGTTGCGTTTGATACCGGCACCCGTCAGCGCCGCGATGCGCGCGTCAAAGAACGCCGCAATGTGATCCATGATGTCGCCAGCGGGTGCCTCGCGCCGATCTGCCTGCCCGTCTTGCACCGAATGCATAACGACGAGTTTGGCAGATGATTTCGCCAATTGCGGATAGAACGCAGCGTCTGGAAAACCGCGAATATCATTGAGATAGGCCACACCACGCGACAAGGCATAGGCTTGCGTCGCGGGTTGATAACTGTCGAGCGAGACGGGAATGCCATCTGCCTTGAGCGCGTCCAGCACCGGCGCGATACGCTCGATTTCTGTGTCGGACGAAACAGGCGCGGCGTCGGGGTTGCTGGATGCCGGACCGAGGTCGATCACATCTGCCCCCTCGGCCATCAGCTTACGCGCCTGCGCAATGGCTGCGTCTGGCGCCAGATACCGGCCTCCATCGGAGAAACTGTCCGAGGTTATGTTGACGATGCCGAAAATGATGAGCGATTTATTCATGGGGGCTTCTATAATAATAATAATCGAGCATGAGTCTCATACGGATGCTCGGGTCGAAAGGGAATCCCCAGGCGAGTAACCTGTTTGCGGTGATCCATTAGCTGCAGGAGCAGAAGAGCATACATCTGGAAGCAAAGCCAGGAAAGCGGCCTATGGAGCTGTGCGGCAGCGCTCAGTAGGCAATTTTTCAAAATATTGTTAAGCCTTTTCTGAGCATGGTATTTTTCATGGTATTACCAATTAGCAGGAAAATAAGCCATTGAATATAAAAGATAAAAATGTCTTGTTTACAATAGAGTGGGGGGGGTCAGCCTGCCGCCTTGGGCCGGGTGATGTCGTACTTGCCCGCCGCGAACTCGGTTACCGTCCAGCCCAGCGCGACCAGCTCCGGCAACGCCTCGCGCACCCGCTGGCGGCGCTTGCGCATGGTCGAACCACTGGCCTCTGACGGCCAGACATAGCCGCACAAGGTATCTATGGAAGCCTTGCCGGTTTTGCCGGGGTCGATCCAGCCACACAGCCGCTGGTGCAGCAGGCGGGCGGTTTCGCTGTCCAGCGCCCGCACCTCGTCCATGCTGATGCGCACATGCTGGCCGCCACCCATGACGGCCTGCGCGATCAAGGGGTTCAGGGCCACGTACAGGCGCCCGTCCGCCTCGTCGCTGGCGTACTCCGACAGCAGCCGAAACCCCTGCCGCTTGCGGCCATTCTGGGCGATGATGGATACCTTCCAAAGGCGCTCGATGCAGTCCTGTATGTGCTTGAGCGCCCCACCACTATCGACCTCTGCCCCGATTTCCTTTGCCAGCGCCCGATAGCTACCTTTGACCACCATGGCATCAGCGGTGACGGCCTCCCACTTGGGTTCCAGGAACAGCCGGAGCTGCCGTCCGCCTTCGGTCTTGGGTTCCGGGCCAAGCACTAGGCCATTAGGCCCAGCCATGGCCACCAGCCCTTGCAGGATGCGCAGATCATCAGCGCCCAGCGGCTCCGGGCCGCTGAACTCGATCCGCTTGCCGTCGCCGTAGTCATACGTCACGTCCAGCTTGCTGCGCTTGCGCTCGCCCCGCTTGAGGGCACGGAACAGGCCGGGGGCCAGACAGTGCGCCGGGTCGTGCCGGACGTGGCTGAGGCTGTGCTTGTTCTTAGGCTTCACCACGGGGCACCCCTTGCTCTTGCGCTGCCTCTCCAGCACGGCGGGCTTGAGCACCCCGCCGTCATGCCGCCTGAACCACCGATCAGCGAACGGTGCGCCATAGTTGGCCTTGCTCACACCGAAGCGGACGAAGAACCGGCGCTGGTCGTCGTCCACACCCCGCGTGACAGTTATTGCAGGGGTTCGTGACAGTTAGTACGGGAGTGACGGGCACTGGCTGGCAATGTCTAGCAACGGCAGGCATTTCGGCTGAGGGTAAAAGAACTTTCCGCTAAGCGATAGACTGTATGTAAACACAGTATTGCAAGGACGCGGAACATGCCTCATGTGGCGGCCAGGACTGCTGCTACGACCCGGATCGGGATGCCCACGAAGCTCTGTTGCGTTCCGGGTTCGGCGGACGTGTACAGGTCGTGTAATTTTCGGGCCTCGCATGATCGCGGCCATAGCCGCAGGTGGATTGGTGCGAGGCAGGGCCAGTCCAAGTCAGGGTGCGGTCATCGCGGCGCCTGCAACTCTCAAAAACCCATCGCCGTAGCGGAGGTCTTGTAATCGCATGTCATTACGCACGCCCGATTTATTGTTCACAGCGATAGCACCTGCCATTTGGGGCAGCACCTACATTGTCACCACCCAATACCTGCCGAACTTCTCACCGATGACGGTCGCGATGCTGCGGGCGTTGCCGGCGGGTTTATTGCTCGTGATGATCGTCCGACAGATTCCAACGGGAATCTGGTGGATGCGCATCTTCATCCTCGGCGCACTTAATATTTCGCTATTCTGGAGCTTGTTGTTTATTTCGGTCTACCGCCTGCCGGGCGGGGTCGCGGCGACGGTAGGCGCTGTGCAGCCGCTGATGGTCGTGTTCATCTCTGCCGCTCTGCTAGGTAGCCCGATACGATTGATGGCGGTCCTGGGGGCTATTTGCGGAACTGCGGGCGTGGCGCTGTTGGTGTTGACACCAAACGCAGCGCTAGATCCTGTCGGCGTCGCAGCGGGCCTGGCGGGGGCGGTTTCCATGGCGTTCGGAACCGTGCTGACCCGCAAGTGGCAACCTCCCGTGCCTCTGCTCACCTTTACCGCCTGGCAACTGGCGGCCGGAGGACTTCTGCTCGTTCCAGTAGCTTTAGTGTTTGATCCGCCAATCCCGATGCCTACAGGAACCAATGTTCTCGGCCTGGCGTGGCTCGGCCTGATCGGAGCGGGTTTAACCTACTTCCTTTGGTTCCGGGGGATCTCGCGACTCGAACCTACAGTTGTTTCCTTACTGGGCTTTCTCAGCCCGGGGACCGCCGTGTTGCTAGGATGGTTGTTCTTGGATCAGACGCTGAGTGCGCTTCAAATCATCGGCGTCCTGCTCGTGATCGGGAGTATCTGGCTGGGCCAACGTTCCAACCGCACTCCTAGGGCGCGTATAGCTTGCCGGAAGTCGCCTTGACCCGCATGGCATAGGCCTATCGTTTCCACGATCAGCGATCGGCTCGTTGCCCTGCGCCGCTCCAAAGCCCGCGACGCAGCGCCGGCAGGCAGAGCAAGTAGAGGGCAGCGCCTGCAATCCATGCCCACCCGTTCCACGTTGTTATAGAAGCCGCATAGATCGCCGTGAAGAGGAGGGGTCCGACGATCGAGGTCAGGCTGGTGAGCGCCGCCAGTGAGCCTTGCAGCTGCCCCTGACGTTCCTCATCCACCTGCCTGGACAACATTGTTTGCAGCGCCGGCATTCCGATGCCACCCGAAGCAAGCAGGACCATGATCGGGAACGCCATCCATCCCCGTGTCGCGAAGGCAAGCAGGATGTAGCCTGTGCCGTCGGCAATCATTCCGAGCATGAGTGCCCGCCTTTCGCCGAGCCGGGCGGCTACAGGGCCGGTGATCATTGCCTGGGCGAGTGAATGCAGAATGCCAAATGCGGCAAGCGAAATGCCGATCGTGGTCGCGTCCCAGTGAAAGCGATCCTCGCCGAAAATGACCCAAAGCGCGGCCGGCACCTGTCCGACAAGTTGCATGATGAAGAAGACCGCCATCAGGGCGGCGACGACGGTCATGCCCCGGGCCCACCGGAACGAAGCGAGCGGGTTGAGAGCCTCCCGGCGTAACGGCCGGCGTTCGCCTTTGTGCGACTCCGGCAAAAGGAAACAGCCCGTCAGGAAATTGAGGCCGTTCAAGGCTGCCGCGGCGAAGAACGGAGCGTGGGGGGAGAAACCGCCCATCAGCCCACCGAGCACAGGTCCCGCGACCATCCCGAACCCGAAACAGGCGCTCATGAAGCCGAAGTGCCGCGCGCGCTCATCGCCATCAGTGATATCGGCAATATAAGCGCCGGCTACCGCCCCAGTCGCCCCGGTGATGCCGGCCACGATCCGCCCGATATAGAGAACCCAAAGGAAAGGCGCTGTCGCCATGATGGCGTAGTCGACAGTGGCGCCGGCCAGCGAGACGAGCAAGATTGGCCGCCGCCCGAAACGATCCGACAGCGCGCCCAGCACAGGTGCGCAGGCAAATTGCACCAACGCATACAGCGCCAGCAGAATGCCATAGTGGGCGGTGACGTCGTTCGAGTGAACCAGATCGCGCAGGAGGCCCGGCAGCACCGGCATAATCAGGCCGATGCCGACAGCGTCGAGCGCGACAGTGCTCAGAATTACGATCAGGGGTCTGTTGGGTTTCACGTCTGGCCTCCGGACCAGCCTCCGCTGGTCCGATTGAACGCGCGGATTCTTTATCACTGATAAGTTGGTGGACATATTATGTTTATCAGTGATAAAGTGTCAAGCATGACAAAGTTGCAGCCGAATACAGTGATCCGTGCCGCCCTGGACCTGTTGAACGAGGTCGGCGTAGACGGTCTGACGACACGCAAACTGGCGGAACGGTTGGGGGTTCAGCAGCCGGCGCTTTACTGGCACTTCAGGAACAAGCGGGCGCTGCTCGACGCACTGGCCGAAGCCATGCTGGCGGAGAATCATACGCATTCGGTGCCGAGAGCCGACGACGACTGGCGCTCATTTCTGATCGGGAATGCCCGCAGCTTCAGGCAGGCGCTGCTCGCCTACCGCGATGGCGCGCGCATCCATGCCGGCACGCGACCGGGCGCACCGCAGATGGAAACGGCCGACGCGCAGCTTCGCTTCCTCTGCGAGGCGGGTTTTTCGGCCGGGGACGCCGTCAATGCGCTGATGACAATCAGCTACTTCACTGTTGGGGCCGTGCTTGAGGAGCAGGCCGGCGACAGCGATGCCGGCGAGCGCGGCGGCACCGTTGAACAGGCTCCGCTCTCGCCGCTGTTGCGGGCCGCGATAGACGCCTTCGACGAAGCCGGTCCGGACGCAGCGTTCGAGCAGGGACTCGCGGTGATTGTCGATGGATTGGCGAAAAGGAGGCTCGTTGTCAGGAACGTTGAAGGACCGAGAAAGGGTGACGATTGATCAGGACCGCTGCCGGAGCGCAACCCACTCACTACAGCAGAGCCATGTAGACAACATCCCCTCCCCCTTTCCACCGCGTCAGACGCCCGTAGCAGCCCGCTACGGGCTTTTTCATGCCCTGCCCTAGCGTCCAAGCCTCACGGCCGCGCTCGGCCTCTCTGGCGGCCTTCTGGCGCTCCTGCTGCGGCGTCCGCTCGTGGGCCGTGGCGCGGGTCCGCGCGCCGGCCTCGTGGGGTCGTTTGCGGGAAGGGGCGGAATCCTACGCTAAGGCTTTGGCCAGCGATATTGGGGTTTGGGGAGCAATGGAACAGAAAGTGCACTTAAGCCCTACCAGCGCCGTTCAGAGCCTTCTTCCCAGGCATCGGCTTCGATAAAGCAGTTGCGCATGTCGGCTTCCTGGCTGATCTCGGTCAGCAAGTCATGCACGGTCTTGTCCAGCTCATCGTCGCTCCGATACGGAATGGCCAGTTCGTAGTTGCCCGACTCCAGCCGTTTCATACTGTAGGGCTCCAAGCAGTAGCGCTCGATATTTTCCTTGGCCCGTTTCCGGCCGCGAACGAACTTGCTGTTGTTCACCACCGCCAGGCGCAGCGTGACGGTGGCCACCTGCTCGGCGGCGGGCTCTGCCGGCGACGCGACATTGCGTTGCTGACCTCGCGGCTGGGCGCTCTTCTGGTGTGCGCCGATCTCAACACCACGATGGCGCAGGTAGCTGTACAGCGTGCTCTTGGAGATGTGTAACTTCTCGCCGATGGCGCTGACGCTCAGGCGGCCCTCGCGGTACAGCGTCTCGGCCGCCATGGAGGTGGCCTCGGCCTTGGCTGGGAGGCCCTTGGGACGGCCACCGATCCGGCCCCGCGCCCGCGCGGCCGACAAACCCGCCTGAGTCCGCTCGCGGATCAGCTCGCGCTCGAACTCGGCCAGCGAGGCAAACAGGTTGAACACCAAGCGACCTTGGGCGTGGGTGGTGTCGATTGGGTCATTCAGGCTCTGCAAGCCGACCTTGCGCTCTGCCAGCTCGCCGACCAGCTCGACCAGGTGTTTGAGGGAGCGCCCGAGGCGATCCAGCTTCCAGATCACCACGGTGTCGCCCGCTCGAACATGGGCTAGCAACTTGTCCAACTCCGGCCGGGCGCTTTTCGCGCCGCTGGCGATGTCTTGATAGATGCGTTCGCACCCGGCCTGTTTCAGGGCATCGACCTGGAGGTCGGCGTTCTGATCCCGAGTGCTCACCCGCGCATAACCGATCTTCATCAAAAGTACCGTTTACTCGACTACGTTAGTAATAGTTGAACTTTGATTAAGCGTACCAGTTATTTGAACCGTAGCGCAGGTAGGTTAACCAGCCGATTTGTCGTTTTCAGAAGACGGCTGCACTGAACGTCAGAAGCCGACTGCACTATAGCAGCGGAGGGGTTGGATCCATCAGGCAACGACGGGCTGCTGCCGGCCATCAGCGGACGCAGGGAGGACTTTCCGCAACCGGCCGTTCGATGCGGCACCGATGGCCTTCGCGCAGGGGTAGTGAATCCGCCAGGATTGACTTGCGCTGCCCTACCTCTCACTAGTGAGGGGCGGCAGCGCATCAAGCGGTGAGCGCACTCCGGCACCGCCAACTTTCAGCACATGCGTGTAAATCATCGTCGTAGAGACGTCGGAATGGCCGAGCAGATCCTGCACGGTTCGAATGTCGTAACCGCTGCGGAGCAAGGCCGTCGCGAACGAGTGGCGGAGGGTGTGCGGTGTGGCGGGCTTCGTGATGCCTGCTTGTTCTACGGCACGTTTGAAGGCGCGCTGAAAGGTCTGGTCATACATGTGATGGCGACGCACGACACCGCTCCGTGGATCGGTCGAATGCGTGTGCTGCGCAAAAACCCAGAACCACGGCCAGGAATGCCCGGCGCGCGGATACTTCCGCTCAAGGGCGTCGGGAAGCGCAACGCCGCTGCGGCCCTCGGCCTGGTCCTTCAGCCACCATGCCCGTGCACGCGACAGCTGCTCGCGCAGGCTGGGTGCCAAGCTCTCGGGTAACATCAAGGCCCGATCCTTGGAGCCCTTGCCCTCCCGCACGATGATCGTGCCGTGATCGAAATCCAGATCCTTGACCCGCAGTTGCAAACCCTCACTGATCCGCATGCCCGTTCCATACAGAAGCTGGGCGAACAAACGATGCTCGCCTTCCAGAAAACCGAGGATGCGAACCACTTCATCCGGGGTCAGCACCACCGGCAAGCGCCGCGACGGCCGAGGTCTTCCGATCTCCTGAAGCCAGGGCAGATCCGTGCACAGCACCTTGCCGTAGAAGAACAGCAAGGCCGCCAATGCCTGACGATGCGTGGAGACCGAAACCTTGCGCTCGTTCGCCAGCCAGGACAGAAATGCCTCGACTTCGCTGCTGCCCAAGGTTGCCGGGTGACGCACACCGTGGAAACGGATGAAGGCACGAACCCAGTGGACATAAGCCTGTTCGGTTCGTAAGCTGTAATGCAAGTAGCGTATGCGCTCACGCAACTGGTCCAGAACCTTGACCGAACGCAGCGGTGGTAACGGCGCAGTGGCGGTTTTCATGGCTTGTTATGACTGTTTTTTTGTACAGTCTATGCCTCGGGCATCCAAGCAGCAAGCGCGTTACGCCGTGGGTCGATGTTTGATGTTATGGAGCAGCAACGATGTTACGCAGCAGGGCAGTCGCCCTAAAACAAAGTTGGGTGACGGTGTTCGGCATTCTGAATCTCACCGAGGACTCCTTCTTCGATGAGAGCCGGCGGCTAGACCCCGCCGGCGCTGTCACCGCGGCGATCGAAATGCTGCGAGTCGGATCAGACGTCGTGGATGTCGGACCGGCCGCCAGCCATCCGGACGCGAGGCCTGTATCGCCGGCCGATGAGATCAGACGTATTGCGCCGCTCTTAGACGCCCTGTCCGATCAGATGCACCGTGTTTCAATCGACAGCTTCCAACCGGAAACCCAGCGCTATGCGCTCAAGCGCGGCGTGGGCTACCTGAACGATATCCAAGGATTTCCTGACCCTGCGCTCTATCCCGATATTGCTGAGGCGGACTGCAGGCTGGTGGTTATGCACTCAGCGCAGCGGGATGGCATCGCCACCCGCACCGGTCACCTTCGACCCGAAGACGCGCTCGACGAGATTGTGCGGTTCTTCGAGGCGCGGGTTTCCGCCTTGCGACGGAGCGGGGTCGCTGCCGACCGGCTCATCCTCGATCCGGGGATGGGATTTTTCTTGAGCCCCGCACCGGAAACATCGCTGCACGTGCTGTCGAACCTTCAAAAGCTGAAGTCGGCGTTGGGGCTTCCGCTATTGGTCTCGGTGTCGCGGAAATCCTTCTTGGGCGCCACCGTTGGCCTTCCTGTAAAGGATCTGGGTCCAGCGAGCCTTGCGGCGGAACTTCACGCGATCGGCAATGGCGCTGACTACGTCCGCACCCACGCGCCTGGAGATCTGCGAAGCGCAATCACCTTCTCGGAAACCCTCGCGAAATTTCGCAGTCGCGACGCCAGAGACCGAGGGTTAGATCATGCCTAGCATTCACCTTCCGGCCGCCCGCTAGCGGACCCTGGTCAGGTTCCGCGAAGGTGGGCGCAGACATGCTGGGCTCGTCAGGATCAAACTGCACTATGAGGCGGCGGTTCATACCGCGCCAGGGGAGCGAATGGACAGCGAGGAGCCTCCGAACGTTCGGGTCGCCTGCTCGGGTGATATCGACGAGGTTGTGCGGCTGATGCACGACGCTGCGGCGTGGATGTCCGCCAAGGGAACGCCCGCCTGGGACGTCGCGCGGATCGACCGGACATTCGCGGAGACCTTCGTCCTGAGATCCGAGCTCCTAGTCGCGAGTTGCAGCGACGGCATCGTCGGCTGTTGCACCTTGTCGGCCGAGGATCCCGAGTTCTGGCCCGACGCCCTCAAGGGGGAGGCCGCATATCTGCACAAGCTCGCGGTGCGACGGACACATGCGGGCCGGGGTGTCAGCTCCGCGCTGATCGAGGCTTGCCGCCATGCCGCGCGAACGCAGGGGTGCGCCAAGCTGCGGCTCGACTGCCACCCGAACCTGCGTGGCCTATACGAGCGGCTCGGATTCACCCACGTCGACACTTTCAATCCCGGCTGGGATCCAACCTTCATCGCAGAACGCCTAGAACTCGAAATCTAACGTCCGTTCGGGCATCGAGGTCCATGTCGGGGTGGGACGGGCCCGTGGCTTCAAGATCACTTGCAGTCCGACCGCGATGTCTTGGTTGCGCGAGAGGTTGTCGATATCCTCCACTTCCATCATCAACCCTGGATAATGCCGCCGCCGTCATCGCCGCCGACGCCCGTGCCGGGCTTTTCGGGCCTGTCAGGCTTGCTCGGCCTTCAGCCTGCCTGGGCGAGATCTCCGGCGGACGGATTAACGGCGGAGCTTCGCCGCCTTTCGTGCGTGTGAAGGCCGAAGATAGTTCTCTCAAAAACATCCGTTTATGAGAGATACCAAATGTCATTTTCAGAAGACGACTGCACCAGTTGATTGGGCGTAATGGCTGTTGTGCAGCCAGCTCCTGACAGTTCAATATCAGAAGTGATCTGCACCAATCTCGACTATGCTCAATACTCGTGTGGGCTCTGTTGCAAAAATCGTGAAGCTTGAGCATGCTTGGCGGAGATTGGACGGACGGAACGATGACGGATTTCAAGTGGCGCCATTTCCAGGGTGATGTGATCCTGTGGGCGGTGCGCTGGTATTGTCGCTATCCGATCAGCTATCGCGACCTTGAGGAAATGCTGGCGGAACGCGGCATTTCGGTCGACCATACGACGATCTATCGCTGGGTCCAGTGCTACGCCCCGGAGATGGAGAAGCGGCTGCGCTGGTTCTGGCGGCGTGGCTTTGATCCGAGCTGGCGCCTGGATGAAACCTACGTCAAGGTGCGGGGCAAGTGGACCTACCTGTACCGGGCAGTCGACAAGCGGGGCGACACGATCGATTTCTACCTGTCGCCGACCCGCAGCGCCAAGGCAGCGAAGCGGTTCCTGGGCAAGGCCCTGCGAGGCCTGAAGCACCGGGAAAAGCCTGCCACGCTCAATACCGACAAAGCGCCGAGCTATGGTGCAGCGATCACCGAATTGAAGCGCGAAGGAAAGCTGGACCGGGAGACGGCCCACCGGCAGGTGAAGTATCTCAATAACGTGATCGAGGCCGATCACGGAAAGCTCAAGATACTGATCAAGCCGGTGCGCGGTTTCAAATCGATCCCCACGGCCTATGCCACGATCAAGGGATTCGAAGTCATGCGAGCCCTGCGCAAAGGACAGGCTCGCCCCTGGTGCCTGCAGCCCGGCATCAGGGGCGAGGTGCGCCTTGTGGAGAGAGCTTTTGGCATTGGGCCCTCGGCGCTGACGGAGGCCATGGGCATGCTCAACCACCATTTCGCAGCAGCCGCCTGATCGGCGCAGAGCGACAGCCTACCTCTGACTGCCGCCAATCTTTGCAACAGAGCCTCCGTCGCCATGCTCACCTCGCTTTGGTGCACACGAGTATTGAGCATAGTCGAGATTGGTGCAGATCACTTCTGATATTGAACTGTCAGGAGCTGGCTGCACAACAGCCATTACGCCCAATCAACTGGTGCAGTCGTCTTCTGAAAATGACATTTCTACATGGCGTTTGGATTCTCGCAAACGACCGTTATTGAGAGTCCTTCGGTGTTGGGAGTAAGTCCCGCGCAACTCGACTCCCGGCCGCAACGAAGATGAATGCCACGATCAGCGCGATAGTGCCGTCAACCGGGTATTCCGCTGCGTCGATATAACCTTGCCTTGCCCCGACGAAGGTTATAACGAGCGTTGCAAAGATTGTCGTTTTCAGAAGACGGCTGCACTGAACGTCAGAAGCCGACTGCACTATAGCAGCGGAGGGGTTGGATCCATCAGGCAACGACGGGCTGCTGCCGGCCATCAGCGGACGCAGGGAGGACTTTCCGCAACCGGCCGTTCGATGCGGCACCGATGGCCTTCGCGCAGGGGTAGTGAATCCGCCAGGATTGACTTGCGCTGCCCTACCTCTCACTAGTGAGGGGCGGCAGCGCATCAAGCGGTGAGCGCACTCCGGCACCGCCAACTTTCAGCACATGCGTGTAAATCATCGTCGTAGAGACGTCGGAATGGCCGAGCAGATCCTGCACGGTTCGAATGTCGTAACCGCTGCGGAGCAAGGCCGTCGCGAACGAGTGGCGGAGGGTGTGCGGTGTGGCGGGCTTCGTGATGCCTGCTTGTTCTACGGCACGTTTGAAGGCGCGCTGAAAGGTCTGGTCATACATGTGATGGCGACGCACGACACCGCTCCGTGGATCGGTCGAATGCGTGTGCTGCGCAAAAACCCAGAACCACGGCCAGGAATGCCCGGCGCGCGGATACTTCCGCTCAAGGGCGTCGGGAAGCGCAACGCCGCTGCGGCCCTCGGCCTGGTCCTTCAGCCACCATGCCCGTGCACGCGACAGCTGCTCGCGCAGGCTGGGTGCCAAGCTCTCGGGTAACATCAAGGCCCGATCCTTGGAGCCCTTGCCCTCCCGCACGATGATCGTGCCGTGATCGAAATCCAGATCCTTGACCCGCAGTTGCAAACCCTCACTGATCCGCATGCCCGTTCCATACAGAAGCTGGGCGAACAAACGATGCTCGCCTTCCAGAAAACCGAGGATGCGAACCACTTCATCCGGGGTCAGCACCACCGGCAAGCGCCGCGACGGCCGAGGTCTTCCGATCTCCTGAAGCCAGGGCAGATCCGTGCACAGCACCTTGCCGTAGAAGAACAGCAAGGCCGCCAATGCCTGACGATGCGTGGAGACCGAAACCTTGCGCTCGTTCGCCAGCCAGGACAGAAATGCCTCGACTTCGCTGCTGCCCAAGGTTGCCGGGTGACGCACACCGTGGAAACGGATGAAGGCACGAACCCAGTGGACATAAGCCTGTTCGGTTCGTAAGCTGTAATGCAAGTAGCGTATGCGCTCACGCAACTGGTCCAGAACCTTGACCGAACGCAGCGGTGGTAACGGCGCAGTGGCGGTTTTCATGGCTTGTTATGACTGTTTTTTTGTACAGTCTATGCCTCGGGCATCCAAGCAGCAAGCGCGTTACGCCGTGGGTCGATGTTTGATGTTATGGAGCAGCAACGATGTTACGCAGCA